>JAADGJ010000077.1:23328-78583 GCA_013152435.1 Chloroflexota bacterium
CTCAAGCGCGGCATGATGTCCACCATCGAGGAGCTGCTGATGTCGGCCGAGTACATCATGAGCCATGGCAATTATCGCGTCATCCTGTGCGAGCGGGGGATCCGCACCTTCGAGCGGGCCACGCGCTTTACCTTCGACTTGAACGCCATCCCGGTGATCAAGCAGCTCTCGCACCTGCCGGTGATCGCTGATCCCAGCCATGGGACGGGCCGGTGGGAGCTGGTGAACCCGATGGCTCGGGCGGCCGTGGCGGCCGGCGCGGACGGGCTCATCATCGAAGTGCACCCACGGCCGGAGGAGGCGCTTTCCGATGGTCCCCAGGCGCTCAAGCCGGAGCGGTTTGCCCAGCTGGTGAAGGATGTTCGCCGGGTGGCGGAAGCGGTCGATCGCATCTTGTAGATGGGCCTCCGAGTGTGCCTGAGAACATGCCACGAAGTCACCAAGGCGCTAGCGTTTCTACTATTGATCTTGGGGGCTTAGCGCCTCAGTGGTTCTTCCTATAGGAGGGAGGATATGATCATCATTATGCGGTCCGGGGCGACGGCCCAGCAGATCGCCGCCGTCGTTCAGCGGGTGGAGAGCATGGGGTTCCGGGCGCACCTGTCCGAAGGGGAGGAGCGCACCATCATCGGCGTGATCGGCGACGAGCGCCCGGTGGATCCGGGCCTGTTCGAGCTCCTCGATGGCGTGGAGCGGACCGTTCCCATCCTGCGCCCGTTCAAGCTGGCCAGCCGCGATTTCCATCCCCAGGACTCCGTCTTCTCCATCAATGGCGTGAAGATCGGGGGGAAGGGGCTCTGCATCATGGCGGGGCCCTGCGCTGTGGAGAGCCGCCAACAGATCCTGGAGATCGCCCATGCGGTGAAGGAGGCGGGCGCACACGTGCTGCGCGGCGGCGCCTTCAAGCCGCGTACGTCCCCCTACTCCTTTCAGGGGCTGGGCCTGCGCGGCCTCGAGCTCCTGGCGGAGGCCCGGGAGGAGACGGGACTGCCCGTCGTCACCGAGGTCATGGCGCCCGAGGCAGTCCCCATGGTGGCCCACTATGCGGACATTTTGCAGATCGGCACGCGCAACATGCAGAACTTCTCCCTGCTCCAGGCGGTGGGCCAGGTGAACAAGCCGGTGCTGCTCAAGCGCGGCATGATGTCCACCATCGAGGAGCTGCTCATGGCGGCCGAGTACATCCTGACGAACGGCAACTCCCGTGTGATCCTGTGCGAGCGAGGGATCCGCACCTTTGAGAAGTACACCCGGAACACGTTGGACATCAACGCCATCCCGGCCATCAAGCAGCTCACCCACCTGCCGATCATCGCCGATCCCAGCCAGGGCACGGGCAAGTGGGATCTGGTGGCGCCCGTGTCCAGGGCCTGCATCGCCGCCGGAGCGGATGGGCTCATCATCGAGGTGCACCCGAACCCGGAGGAGGCGCTATCCGATCAGGCGCAACAGATCCGGCCCGAGGTGTTCGCCAAGTTGATGGAGGAACTAAAGGCGCTGGCGGGGCCGTTGGGACGAGAGCTATAAGCGTGGAGCGTGGAGCGGAGAGCGTGGAGCGAAGAGGGGTAGACACCGATATGGCGGGGGTTCTCAGAGATAAGAGGGTGTGCATCGTCGGCCTGGGGTTGATGGGCGGCTCCTTCGGGATGGCGCTCCGACGGGCGGGCGCGGTCCGGGAGGTGATCGGCGTGGTGCGCCGGCCGGAGGCGGCGCCGGAGGCGGTGGAGCTGGGCGCGGTGGACCGGGCGACGCTGGATGGCCCGGCCGCCGTGGCCGAGGCCGATGTCGTGATCCTGTGCACGCCGGTGCGCACCATCATCCGCCAGATCGGCGAGCTGGGGCCTCATCTGCGGCCGGGCACGGTCCTCACGGACATGGGCAGCACCAAGCGCGCCATCTGTCAGGCCATGGAATCACTTCCCGACGGAGTTCAGCCGGTGGGCGCCCATCCCATGTGCGGTAAGGAGCGGGCGGGCATCATGGCGGCCGATCCGGATCTGTTCCGTGACCGGATCTGGGTGGTCTCCCCGTTGCCCCGATCCTCCCCGGAGGCCGTCCGGATGGTGGAGGCGTTGGGGCAGGTCGTGGGCTCGAAGGTGATCCGGCTGGACCCCCCCCGGCACGATCAACTGGTCGCCGCCATCTCGCACCTCCCCTATCTGCTCTCCTGCGCGCTGGTGGCCTCGGCTGACGCGCTGGCCCAGCACGATCCAGACGTGTGGACGTTGGCCGCGTCCGGCTTTCGGGACACCTCCCGGCTGGCCGCGTCGGACGTGCGCATGATGCTGGACATCCTCCTCACCAACCGGGAGCCGGTGCTGGCCATGGTGGAGCGCCTCCAGGCCGACCTCGGCGCCCTGGCCGAGCGACTGCGCCGTGGAGATGAGGCAGGACTGATGGCGGAGCTGGAGCGGATCCGGGCTGTTCGAATCGCCCGCCGCTTCTAACCGCTGAAGAGCCGGGGTCCTTGGAGAACCCCGGCTCTTCGGCATTCTAAGAGTGTGTCTGAGAGATGCCGTTGCTTCTGCCGTGGGGAGCCCCTCCGGAAAAAGCCCTTCTTCTGCCTTCGACCTGCCTGGCCTCGGCCTGGGCCCTTCGGAAAGGGCCGAGAAAGGCAGGTGCAGCAGGAAAAAAGAGGTTTCTGTGGAGGGGATCTCCCTCCACACCACCCCCTGTGGAGCTGGTGGTTAAGGGAGATCCCTTAGACACCTTGCTGGTAATTTTCAGACACGCTCTAGCAGATCTCGTAGGGGCAAGCCCTTGTGGCTATTCCAGGCGCCCACAAGGGGCGCCTCTACGGTGGGATGGCAGGGGCAAGTGTTTGAGCTTTGAAAAGCTCTATCCGAGGAGCCCGGCTTCTGATTTGTAATGATCCCCATTTTCGTCTACACTGCCCGAGGGGTGGCCTTCCTGCCTGGTGAGATTCATAGAGAGAGATGGGTAGAGGCGATTCATGAATCGCCTCTACCCATCGTCTCGCCGCTACCCAGGAATCGCCTCTGCCGTGGCGACTCTTCCAACACTTATATAGGGAGACCTCCTGCCCCAGGATCACAAGCGATGTCCAAGGAGTGTGACGATGACCGCCATCGAATTGCCTGAAGATCGCTACTTTTCCTCCGAACCATCCCGGCGTCGGGTGGCCCGAGAGCTGTATGAGACGGTGGCGCATCTGCCGTTGGTGTGTCCGCACGGCCATGTGGACCCCCGGCTCTTCGCCGATCCGGACTACACCTTCGGGTCCCCGACGGAGCTCCTGTTGATCCCAGATCACTACGTCTTCCGTATGCTTTACTCGCAGGGGATCCCGCTGGAGGACCTGGGCATCCCCCGCCGGGACGGCGGCCCCACGGAGACGGATCATCGCAAGATCTGGCAGATCTTCGCCGAGAACTTCCATCTGTTTCGGGGGACGCCCACCGGCGTCTGGCTGCGGGACGAGCTCTACTCGGTGTTCGGTGTGCGGGAGAAGCTCACCGGTGAGACCGCACAGGCCATCTATGATCAGATCGACGCCAAGCTGAAGTCGCCGGAGTTCAAGCCCCGCCGATTGTATGAGCAGTTCAACATCGAGGTGCTCTGCACCACGGATGCGGCAACGGACACCCTGGCGCATCACCGAGCCATCCGGGAGTCGGGCTGGAGCGGCCGCATCCTGCCCACCTTCCGCCCGGATGCGGTGGTGAACCTGGACGCGCCCGGCTGGCGAGAGAACATCGAGACACTCAGCGCCGTCTCCGGCATCGACGTGAAGGACTACCGATCTTACATCCGGGCGTTGGAGAGCCGTCGGGCCTTCTTCAAGGAGATGGGCGCCCGGGCGACGGACCATGCCGCTCTGACCGCATATACGGAGGAGCTGAGCGAGGCCGAGGCCGACCGCATCTTCCAGCGGGCGTTGAAGGGCGAGGCCACGGAGGAAGACGCCGCCCGCTTCTCCGCCCACATGCTGATGGAGATGGCCCGGATGAGCATCGAGGATGGACTGGTCATGCAGTTGCACGTGGGCGCATATCGCAACCACAACCCGCTCATCTACGAGCGCTTTGGCCCGGACATGGGCGCGGATATCCCCGTGGCGGCCGAGTTCACCCGTAATCTGCGCCCGCTGTTGAGCAAGTACGGCAACGACCGCCGGCTGACGCTGATCCTGTTCAACCTGGACGAGTCCACTTATGCTCGGGAGCTGGCGCCGTTGGCCGGGCATTACCCCAGCGTGTTCCTGGGCCCGCCCTGGTGGTTCTATGATAGCCTGAACGGCATCCGCCGGTATTTCGACTTGGTGATGGAGACGGCAGGCATCTACAACACGGTGGGCTTCAACGACGACACCCGGGCGTATCCGTCCATTCCCGCTCGCCACGATCTGTGGCGACGGTCCGCCTGCGATTGGGTGGCCGGGCTGGTGGTGCGGGGGATCGTGGACGAGGAGGATGCCCGGGAGATGGTCTACGAGCTGGCCTATGGGCTGGCCAAGCGGGCCTACCGGTTGTAGCGTCCTGATCTGCGGAGGAGAAACCCCTTCGCACCTCCCCTGGGGGCCATACTGGCCCCCTGCTTTTCAACAGTGCTTGGCGAGGAGCCCGACTTCCCGATGCGGAGACAAGTGGATGGAGGAGATTCATGGGAAAGCGCAAGGTGGTGGTGACCGGGGCGGCTGGGTTGATGGCCGGGTTGTTGCTGCCCGCCTTTCGAGAGCGATATGATCTGACCTTGCTGGACATTCGGACCACGGACCGGGACGGTAACGAGGTCGAGGGGATCCAGATCGCCGATCTGCTCAACCGGGATCGGGATACGTATCGGCATTACTTCCGGGGAGCCGACGCCGTCGTTCATTGCGGGTTCGTGCACGCGGAGGATCCAAACGATCCCGACCAGCGCTTTTGGGCGGAGATGGCCAATGTGGAGATGGCCTATAACGTGTATCAGACGGCGTGGGAGGAGAACGTACGCCGGGTGGTGGTGGCCAGCTCCAACCACGCCGCCGACTACTACGAACCCCTTATCCTGGACGGCAAGTGGGACTTCGTGTCGCCGGATATGCGTGCCCTGTCTGATAACTACTACGGTTGGGCCAAGGAGGTGTACGAGCATTTGGGGTTCGTGTTCGCCGTGGGGAAGGTGAACGGCCGGCCTCTGGAGAACGTGCAGATCCGCATCGGCGGACCCCGGGAGACCGATGTGGCCAACTGCCCCAAGGGCGATCTCCGGTGCATGCGCCGTGCCCTGGCCGTGTATATCAGCCAGCGGGACATGCAGCAGCTCTTCATCAAGAGTATTGAGGCTGAGGACATTCGGGATGAGCATGGCGTGCCGTTCCAGATCTTCTACGGCATCAGCGACAATCCTCATGCCTTCTGGAGCATCGTGAACGCCCGCAAGGTGATCGGCTACGAGCCGCAGGACAACAGCGAGATCCGCTTCGCCGACTTGATCGCCGAGCACATTCGCGCCGCGCAGTCGGGATAGCGCCGCCCTGGATTGATCAAAGGCGATGTGGTTGAGCGGATGGGATGTACCAACGGCAGCCGGGCGGCAGATGGGATGTCACTCCATCTGCCGCTTTCGGTTTGTTCAGGGACGCTGAAGGCGTAGAGGCGACCCACCGGGTCGCCCCATTGGTATCAAGTTAAGCGATGCGGAAGCGTGGCCCCGCATCTCTGGGGTGGCTCGGAGGGGCGGAAGTCCCTCCGAAGAAACCTATGTTCAGCCCCTCACTGGTCCCGTGGGGCCGGAGACCACCGGCCAAAGTCCCAACCAGGCAGGGAAAAGGCGAGAATGAAGAGTTTTTCTGCGGAGGGGAAGCCCCTCCGCATCTCCCCTTTCAGGTGCGACCGCTGTTGCTTTATCTAAGCGAAGACCAAGAAAAAGCCCTGAGAATCGTGGTAAGGAGGTTGCCCTATCACGTGTGGTTATGGTAAGATTGTCGAGACACTTTGGAAATGGTTTGTTCCGAGGAGTTAGGGTTCACCCTCTGCCGAACGCCCACGCAGGTTGTAAGGCTGCCCCGCACATCCTTTTCGGGACATCCCCTTGTGATCGAGATCCTGTTGCATGTAGAGCCGCTTTAGCTCCAAAGCCGGATTGCTAAAGTGTGTGGAATGGAGATGAAGTGACATGGACGAACCATTGCGTGAGTTGATGGACCTCATCCATTTCACTGAGAGCGTGTCGACCAAAATACATGGTGTATTGGATGAGGCGGAGATCTTCCGGATCGTGCGGGAGGAGTTCGCCCGTTCGGAACGATACATCGCGACCATCGCGTTGTTGACGGACGACGGATCGAAGCTCGAGATCGTGGAGACGTCGCTGACATCACAGGCGCAGAGGGCAGGTGAGGGGATCGCCGGTTTCCCCATGCGTGGTTTTGAGATCGACCTGGAGAAGTCCACGCTCTGTCACCAGGTGGTCCGGGAGGGGAAGACCCTCCAGGTCGCCGGCGGTGACGTCATCAGGGAGCTGTTCCCGCCTCCGCTGGCCACCCGGATATCGAAGGCCCTGGGCTATGAGGAAAAGCCCGGTATCCTGACGCCGTTGAGGTGCCAGGACGAGATCATCGGTCTCTTCGCCGTCTCGGCCACCGAGTTGGCCGAGTATTTCGTTCCTTCGGTGAGGAATCTGGCTCAGCACATCTCGTCGGCCCTGGAGATGGCCGACGAGTACGCCGAGCGTCGGCGGGTTGAGGAGACGCTGAGGCGATCGCAGCAGAGATACGAGGCGTTGATCCATTCCGTGGACGGCATCGTGTGGGAGGCCGACACGTCGCCCCTCCGGTTCACCTTCGTCAGCCAGCAGGCAGAACGCCTGTTGGGCTATCCCGTGGAGCGCTGGCTTGCGGAGCCGACCTTCTGGCAGGACCATATCCATCCGGAGGATCGGGGTTGGGTCGTCGAGTTCTACGCGATCGTCATCCGGGAGAAGCGGGGGCATGAGATTGAGTACCGGATGATCGCCGCCGATGGGCGCACGGTATGGCTGCGGGATCTTGTCACCGTCGCCCTGGAGGGGGATCGGCTTGTCGGACTGCGCGGCGTGATGGTGGATATCACCGAGCGCAAGCGGGCGGAAGAGGCGCTGCGGGAGAGTGAGGAGAAGCTCAGAAGCCTGTTCGAGTCCGCACGAGAGGGGATCCTGATCGTGGCCCCCGATGGCAAGATCCTCTCGGTAAACCCGGCGGCGGCGGCCATGCTGGGATATGATAGCCCGGAGGAGCTGACCGGGAGGTTTATGAGCGACCTGTATGCAGATCCGGGGCTGCGAGCCAAGTTGATCGAGGAGCTGACGGAGAAGGGCTACCTGGAGAACTATGAGCTGGTGTTGGTGAGGAAAGACGGGACGCAGATTCATACTTTGCACAATGTCACGGTTCATAGGGATGAGCAGGGCCGTATCGTGCAAGTGGCGGGCTTCTTCACTGACATCACCGAGCTGAAGCGGGCGGAGGAGGAGCTTGCCAAGCTCGCAAGTGTGGTCCAGCAGACGGCGGACATCGTCTTCATCACGGATCGCAACGGGGTGATCGAGTATGTGAACCCCGCCTTTGAGCGGATCACCGGGTACAGCAAAGAGGAAGCGATTGGCCGGACGCCGCGGCTCCTTCGGTCAGGGGATACCGCGCCCGAGTATTATGAGAAGCTCTGGAGCACCATCCTGGCGGGAAAGGTCTTTCGCGCCGTGGTGAAGGACCGGAGGAAGAACGGCGAGTTCTTCTACTATGATCAGACCGTCACACCGTTGAAGGATTCTCAGGGGAACATCACGCACTTTATCTCGACCGGGAATGATGTCACGCAACGTGTGCAGGCGGAGGAGATGTTACGCAGGCAGCGAGACGAGCTGGCCGCTCGCGCTCGCATCATCGCTGCCATCCTGCGCACCTTCGATCTGGATAAGCGCCTCAACCGCATCCTCGAGGAGATCATGACGTTGCTGGATGTGGAGTTGGGCGGGATCTACCTGGTGGAGGGGGATCGCATTCTGCTGCGTGCCTGGCGTGGCCTCTCTGAGGAGTTTCGCTCTCGGGTGATGAGCTTCCCGCGAGACGATCCGCCGGATTGGATGCGCGTCTCTCATGTAATTCATAGCCGATTGGACGAGGCAAACCCACCCTCCGATTTCGTCGAGCGCGAGGGGATTCGGGCCTGGGCGTGCGTGCCGCTGGTCCTCACCGGACAGGGGGAGAGCCAATGGCTGGGCACGCTGGTGTTGGCCAGCCGTCGCCGTGATGCGCTGACCCAGGATGATGCTCGCTCTCTGGAGGCGTTGAGCGAACAACTGGCGCTGGCCATCGATCACGCCTGGCGTTATCGCACGGCCGAGGAGCGCCTGACGCGACTCAGGGCGTTGCACGAGATCGATCGTGCCATCATCCGGCAGCGCTCTATCCACGATATTCTCCAGATCGTCCTGGAGCATGTTCCCAGGGAGCTGGACGCTGACGCCGTGGCCGTCAGCCTTCTCGATAAGGGGCGGCTTCGTTCCCGTGTGTTCATCATGCGCCTGCCCAATGGCACGCTGATTGAAGAGGAGGCCTTCACGCTGGCCGAGAGCCTGCTTGACTGGCTGGTGGATCGCAAGGAGCCCGTTGCCATCTATGATCTGGCGCAGGATCAGCGGGTGCAGATGCATCACCACCGCATCCGCAATGATAACCTGGCATCGTATCTGGGCGTGCCCATGGTGATCCAGGATCAGACCATCGGCATCCTGCATCTGTTGACCACCCGGCCCAGGCGCTTCGCCGATGAGGACGTGGCCTTCTTCCGCACGCTGGCCGGCCAGGCGGCGATCGCTATCGAGAACGCCCGCCTGTTGGAGGAGACCCAACAGCGGGCCGCTTATATGGAGGCGCTGAACGAGATCATCGCAACCGCCACCACGACATCTGATTTGCGGGACTTATTGGAGCGTGTCCTGGACCGCACGCTGCAAACTTTGGGGCTGGAGAAGGGAGGGATCTGGATCCGTGAGAAGCCCGGCACTCCTGCGGATCTGGCCGTTGAACGGGGTCTGCCTCCGGAACTTGGCTTGGAGACCGCCAGGGTGGCTCGTTCTATCGGATTGGATCTCTTCCAGCCCCAGGCTGTGGCCGATTGGGAGACCGTAGATGATCAACGGTTGCCCTTGGTGCCGATCATGTCTCGGTATGGGATTCGTTCTTCCCTTAGCGTTCCCCTCCTGGCCGAGAATCAGCTTGTCGGCGGGCTGCACCTTGCTTCATCAGAACCACGTGCCTGGACGGATAAGGAGATCGCCTTGGTGGAGGCGGTGGGACGGCAGATTGGCTCGGCGGCGGAGAGGTTACGTCTGCTCTCTAAGTTGCAGGCCTCCAATCAACAGTTGCAGGAGGCGGTTCGGGCCAAGGATGAGATGATCCAGAACGTCTCCCATGAGTTGCGCACCCCGCTTACCATGATCCGGGGGTACACCGAGCTGATGCGGGAGAAGCGTTTGGGGCCGTTGACCCCTCAACAGGAGGAGGCGGTCGAAGCGCTCTTTCGGAACGCTGAGCGGCTGCATTTCATGGTCCATCGGCTGCTCACGCTCCAGACGCTGGACCCGAATGCCTTTGAACAGATCGATATATCGCCGACCGAATGGTTGGAGCGGACGGCGAAGAGCTGGCAGCCGCGGGCGAGGGAGGCGGGAATTCAGATCGTTCTGGATATCCCCCCGGATCTGCCCACCATTCGGGGGGCTCCGGATCTGTTGAATCAGGTGATGGATAATCTGCTGGACAATGCCATCAAGTTCAGCCCCTCGGGGGGCGAGGTGCGGGTGAGCGCCTGGCGGGAGGGGTCGGAGCTCATCGTGGCCGTGTCCGATCAGGGGATAGGGATCCCGTCGGATAAGCTGGAGAAGATATTTGAACGATTCTATCAGGTGGACGGCAGCTCAACGCGCCGATTTGGGGGGATGGGGATCGGCCTGACGCTGTGCCGGGAGATCATAGAGGGACAGGGCGGCCGGATCTGGGCGGAAAGCGCAGGCGAGGGGATGGGGAGCACCATCTACTTCACTCTGCCCATCCCCTCGTGAATCGGCACCGCTCATGTGTCATCCTCACAGGCGAGCCGTTGGCTAGCTGCCGGATGACTCCGTCTCGCTCACTCTGGGCTCGAACAGCCAGTGGATCAACGTGATGGTGAGCAGGATCGGCGAGAACCAGATCAGCGTGTACAGGAAGATACCCAGCAGCCATCCCAACAGATTGGGGTAGACGGCTCGCATCCCTGGGCCGCCCATCATCAGCCCCCAGCCCAGCGGCGCCAGGAGCGCCTGTAACGCCACGGCCACCAGCAGGCCGATCGTCAATGCCAGTAAGAAACGTCCTATCGTGCGCAACATGGTGTCACCTCCGTTCATGTCATCCATACGTTTGGGGAATGCTCATCCCCTGTTGATTCGCTCTATCGGAACCCGCCCAATAGCAGGGCCAGGAGGAGAAAACTGCCCAGGCCGATCATCGGCCAGAGGAGGCATCCTACGCCCCACAGCGGGCGGAAGAAGGGTCTACGTCCACGGAAGATCGGTGGGCGTCGACGTCCACCGATGCCGAATCCACCTCGTCGACCACGCATATCCGCCTCCTGATCTATCTGTCGGTCGCTGTTCGTCCGTCATGTAACTCTCTGGTTCTAGTATGCCGGAGAGTTGTGGAGATCCCGTGGAAGGGAGGTAGAGGTTTTGTGAAGGGGCCTCGCGATGGCTCGTGGGCGAGGCGTGTGCGGGTGAATTGCAAGCGAAGGCCGGGGCTCTCCAGGAACCCCGGCCTTCGCAGTGGAGCTGTATCCCTCTAAGAGCGTGCCTGAGGAGCGCCGTTGCTTCTGCTGTGGGGAACCCCTCCGAAAAAGGTCCTTCTTCCGCCTTCGATCTGCGCGACCTCGGCCTGGATCCTTCGGGAAGGGCCGAGAAAAGCAGGTACAGGCCGGAAAAGTGGGATTTCCGTGGAGGGGAGACCCCCTCCACACCTCCCCCTGTGGCGCTGGTAGTTGCGGGGGCCCCTCAGACATCTTGCTGCTGGATTTTCAGACACGCTCTAGCGGGGGCTTTTACCGCTTTCCGCCTCACGATGCGGGCATGGGCTCCTCGGATGGGTTGGCCCAGATGAAGGCGATCAGCCCCAGCACCCCGACGGCGAAGGCCGTGAGGAAGACCAGTCGAGGGGTCTGCTGCCAGAGCCAGCTTCCCACCAGAGGGGCGGGGATGGTCACCAGGCCACGGATCAGGTAGTAAAGTCCCACCGCCCGCCCGCGGTGCGCGTCCGCCGCCAGGTCGACGATCAGCGCCTTGCGCGCCGGCTCGCCGATCTCCCGCAGGCCGTTGATGGCGAAGGCCAGCGGCAGCCAGGATGCGCTGGGCACCAGGGCCAGCGTAAGCGGGAACAGGGCGAAGAAGGCGAAGGTGGCGATGATGAACGGGCGGCGGCCGAAGCGATCGGCCAGCCGGGCGGCCGGAATATACCCCAGGATCGAGATGGTCATCTGGATGGAGGTCAACAGCCCGAACTGAAGCGGCGTTCCGCCCAGGATGTTCAGGACGTAGAGCACCACATACACGGCGGCGATGTTGCTGCCGATGCGCGCCAGGCAATCGGCCAGGAGGAGCCGCTTGAGCCCCGGCACCATCTCCCGCCACAGCGAGATCAGGTTCCATGACATCCGCTTCTCGGCCGGGGGCTTCGCGATGTAGAAGTGCTCCTGGAGGTAGATGGCCGCCAGGGCCAGGACCAGCGAGCAGGCGAAGCCGATCTTCATGCCCGAGACGATCCCCATGCGGGTCATCAACCACCCGCCGATGGGCGGGGCGAGGACGATGGGAACTCGCTTCCAGATCGACTGCACGCTGAAGCCCATCGCACGTTGGGAGCGCTTCAGCGTGTCGCCGATCAGGGCGAAGATGGCCGGCTGCGACATGCTGGACCAGACCATGACCAGCAGGGTGCCTGCCAGGAAGACCGGCCAGCTCGGGCTGAGCAGATAGATCAGGTAGCCTGTCGCCGCGATGATGTTGAAGAGCACCAGCGCTCGCTTACGGCCTAACCAATCCGATACGGCGCCGCCCGGGTATTGGTAGAAGGCGTCCACGATGCGCTGGAGTGACCCGTAGGCCCCGATGATCCACGCGCTGGCCCCGAGCACCTCCAGGTATCGGGGGACGAAGCGTGCCCAGAGCTCCTCCCCCATGCCCAGGACCAGCAGGGCCGCCAACAGGACGACGATGTTGCGCTCCAGGGCCAGGAATTCGCGTCCACGCCTGAGCGCCTGCCGCATGTCCGACGCTGCATGATGCATGGGACCCTCCGCGTCATTCAGAGCAACCTTTTGGTCTTGCGGCAATGCCCCGCATCTCACCGCGGGGACGCAGGGAGCGCGAGGGAGTTAGGAACGAATCTCTGCGCCTCTCACGTCTCTACGGCGAGGATTAGGAAGACGATGGGCGTTTCCTCGTCATAAGGAGGCTGCCGGCGATCCATCGGTATCATACAGCGGAATGAGCGGCATGGCAACTATTCTTGCCCCTTCACGCTACTCCAGTACGGCTCCTCGGTCGGCGGAACTGGCCCTCTGGCTGTACAGGCGGAGGAATCCATCCTGTACGGCGGTGGGCCAGGGGCGCCACGTCGCCAGCCGGCGGGCGATCTCCTCCTCGGGCACCAACAGGTTGAGCTTGCGGTTGGGGATGTCGATCTCGATCAGGTCTCCGTTCCGGACGGCCGCAATGGGGCCGCCATCGTAGGACTCCGGGACGACGTGGCCCACACATGGGCCGCGGCTGGCGCCCGAGAACCGGCCATCCGTCACCATCGCCACGGAATCGCTCAGCCCCAGCCCTACCAGCGTCGCCGCCGGGATCGAAAGCTCTCGCATCCCCGGGCCGCCGCGTGGTCCCTCATTGCGAATGACCAGGACGTCCCCTGGTCGTACACGGCCTCCCATCAACGCCTCTCGCACCTCTTCCTCGCACTCAAAGACGCGGGCCGGTCCCACATGTCGCATCATGGAAGGCGCCACCGCGCTCTGTTTGACCACGGCTCCGCCTGGCGCCAGGCTCCCCCGCAGCACGGCCAGCCCGCCCTCCGGCGCCAGCGGCGCATCCAGCGGGTGGATCACATCCCTCCGTCGCACCGTCGCCCGTGCGATCACCTCGCTCACGGGATGGCCGCTGACCGTGGGGCGATCCAGATGGAGCAGAGGAGCCAGCTCCTTCAGCACGGCGGGCACCCCACCCGCCTGATGGAGATCGACGACGGTGAGCTCCGACGCCGGCTTGAATCTGGCCACCAGCGGCGTCTCCCGGCTCAGCCGGTCGAAGGTGTCCGGGGTGATCCCCAACCCCAGGACGTGTGCGAGGGCGGGCAGGTGCAGCGTGGCGTTGGTGGACCCTCCTACGGCCAGGCAGACGCGCACGGCGTCCTCCAGCGCCTCCTGCGTCATGAGGCGGCGGCTTGTCAGCCCTTCCCGCACCAGGGAGACGATGCGCTTCCCGCTCTCCCGGCATAGATCCTCTCGCTCCGGGGCCGTGGCCGGAAGCGTGGCGCAGCCGGGCAGCGAGAGCCCCATCGCCTCCACGACCACGCTCATGGTGTTGGCCGTTCCCATGAAAGCGCAGGCGCCGGGGCCGCTGCAGGCGGAGCATTCGATCTCGTGGAACTCGGCGGCATCGATCTCGCCCGCCCGATAACGCCCCATCGCCTCCTTGACGTCGCTGAGGACCAGCGGGCGGCCGTTGTGCTCCGCCGGCATCATGGGCCCGCCGGTTACGAAGAGGGTGGGGAGATCCAGCCGGGCGGCCGCCATCAGCATGCCCGGCACGATCTTATCGCATGAGCAGAGCATGACCAGCCCGTCGAAGCGGTTGGCCCGTGCCATCAGCTCTACCGTGGCCGCGATGAGGTCTCGCATGGGGAGGATGTAATGCATGCCCGGCCCCTGGGCGATGCCGTCGCATGGGGCGATCGTGTTGAACTCCACGGGGAATCCGCCCGCCGCCCGCACGCCGGCCTTGACCCACGCGGCCAGCTGGCGCAAATGCACATGTCCTGGACACACCTCGCTCCATGAGTTGGCGATGCCGATCAGCGGCTTGCGGAAGTCTTCATCGGTCGCCCCCATGGCACGATACAGCGCTCGTGGATAAGCGCCTTCCACGCCTTCAAACAGACCCGCCGACTTCATGTAGGCCCCCCTCCTTCAAGGGCAAGTGGCGATAAAAGATTGAAATGGGAAATCGCTTGACAACCCGACACACATACCGTGGGAGCGCGTCTGAAAATTTACCGGTTTTCCGGCCTGCACCTGCCTTCCTCGGTCCCTTCCACAGGAATCTGGGCCAGGCAGGTCGAAGGCGGGAGAGGGACTTTTTCCGGAGAGGCTCTGCCCCTCCGGACCTCCCCATAGCGGAAGCGGCGGCATTTCCCAGACACGCTCTGAGATGTAGCCATTCACAGCAGATCCCGGAGGGCGGCTTCCGCCTCCGGGAAGCGGAAGGAGAAGCCCATGTCCAACAGCCGCTTGGGGACGGCTCGCTGTCCGTCTAACAGCACGGTGGCCATCTCCCCAAAGAGCAGGCGCAGGGCGAATGCCGGGGTGGGCATGATCGCCGGGCGCCTCAGAACGCGCCCCAGGATCCGACAGAACTCGCCGTTGGTCAACGGGTGAGGAGCCGTGAGGTTAAAGGGGCCTCTCGCCCCCTCCTGTTCTATGAGGAAGCGGATGGCGGATACCTGGTCGGTGATGTGAATCCAGGGGAACCACTGCCGACCGTTGCCCAGGGGGCCTCCCACGAACAGTTTGAACGGCAGAACCATGCGCGGCAGCGCCCCGCCCGCCGCGCTGAGCACGACTCCGGTCCGGATGATGACCCGCCGGACGCCCATAGCTTCGACGGGCCGGGTGGATTCCTCCCAGGCCATGCAGACCTGGGCCAGGAAATCATCCCCGGCGGACGCCTCCTCTGTGACCTCCTCGTCCCCTCGCGGGCCGTAGTACCCGACCGCCGAGGCCTGCACGACGACCCGGGGCTTCTGCCTGGCTGCCTCTACTGCCTGCACCACCGCGTGCCCGGCGTTGATGCGGCTCTCCCGGATGCGCCGTTTGCGCTCAGCCGTCCAGCGCCCCGCCGCCAGGTTCTCCCCGGCCAGGTTCACGATGGCATCCGCCCCATCGGCCAGGTCCTCCCATCCGTTGGCGGTGCGGGCGTCCCATTGTGTTGCCCGGACGGCGAGGGGAAGGGGCGTGATTCGCTCGGGGGCGCGGCTGAGCACGATCACCTCGTGGCCGTCGTGGGCCAATTGGGCTGCCAGAGCCCGTCCGATCAATCCGCTTCCGCCGGTGATGATCACGCGCACAGGGCACCTCCCCGCCGTGGTTCTTCATTTTCTCGTATTGTACTCGATGATCCGCTTCGAGGGTAGCGCCGGGCGGAGCCGCAGGTGCGATCGCCCCTGGAGGGAGAAGGCGGCTGGTGAGAATGGTCGTCCGTGCCGCTCGGAGGCGAGCGCTTTTGAGGAAGGAACGACGAACGGGGGGCTTCCGAGGGGCTAGCCGTTACCCCTGTGACGCGCTTTTGCGGGATCCTGAGCGCCGTCGAAGAAGATCGTCAGCATCAGGTCGATGGCCCGCTCCGGCGGCCCCAGCTCGGAGGCGTGGGCCGGGTAGAGGAACGGGTACAGCATTCCCAGGAGCATCCATGTCGCCAGGCGCACATCCATGTCCCGCAATTCCCCTCGCTCCACGCCGTCCCTCAGGATGGCCTCAATCTGCCCGATGAACTTCTCCTGGTACAGGCGATCGAACGTGGCGCGCGCCCGGGGGCTGAGCTGGGCCATCTCCTGGCTGGCCAGCCGGATGATCGCCCGTTGCGATGGTGCCTGGGCGAAGATATCGCGCACGATCCGCTGGATCCGCCCGCGGGTCGTCATTTCCGCCTTCCAGGCCGCCTGGATCATTCGCTCGATGCGCTCCAGGTTGGTGATGAGGATGGCCAAGAACAGCGCCTCTTTGTCCTTGAAATGGTAGTAGAGGCTGGCTTTGGACACGCCCACGGCTTCGGCGATCTCTCGCATGGAGATGCCGCGGTACCCGTGGGACACGAACAGCCGGGCGGCCTCCTCGATGATGGCGGCGCGCAGATCGCCGGGACCTGATCCTTTCATCCTGTGCCTCATCCGATGCGAATCCAGGGGCGCCCGGCCCCGGCAGGCATGAAGGGCCAGGGGATGGAGATGATCAGGATCAGCGTCGCCAACCCGAACAGGAGGGCGGCCTTCTGGTATCGTTGGCGCGCGGGCCCGGGACGGCCGGACATGCTGCGGCCGATGTGGACCAGGATCAGGCTGACGACCATGGCGAATATGTGCTCTATGATCCAGAACCTCGCCGTGTCGTTGGATATCACCGACCCGAGATCGTTGAACGCGCTCGCGGTGACGGGACTCAGGAAGAGGTACAGGATCAGCCCGATCAGGACCTGCGTGTCCAGCACGATGGTGAAGGCCAGCCCCAGGCGATCGTCAAGGTGGGTCCAGCTTTTCCCGCTCAGCCAACCTGAGGCAGCCCGCGCCGTCGCCAGCACGGCCAAAAGGACTACGATCCAGCGGAGAATAGAATGTAACGAGAGAAAGGTGAGATACATCGGATTTACAGGGACCTCCTGAAGTCTGATATGTGCCATGTGGGGGAGTGGGCGGGATCAGGGGGATGCCGTACATCATCTCATGCCGATGGCCTCGTGCTGTTGTACGGTGGCCAGCTCCTCCGTGCGTCCCTTTAACCCCGACGCCATCAGCGCCAGGATGATCATGGCCAGCCCGACGGCCAGGAACGCCGCTCGATAGCCGGATATGCCGCCGCCCTGGGAGGCCGCAACGGCGCCGACCAGGGCGCCTCCGGTCAGCTGTCCGATGCTGATGGCGATGGTGAGCAGCCCCTGAGCGGCCGCCCGGTCCTCCCTGGGCGCCTCGTTGAGCATGACATAACGCAGCGGGGCTCCCAGCAGGCTGGAGAGGCCCAGGCCGACCAGGATGGCGATCGTGTAATAAAGCGCCCGGGTGGTGGGAAGGGCCCCGATGGCGATCATGCCCAGCGCCAGCAGGCCGGTGCCGATCCGCACCACGACCTTGGATCCGAAGTGGTCCAGCATGCGTCCAAACAGCGGGGAGCCGATAGCCATGGCCAGGACGGCGGGCATCAGCATGAAGCTGGCCGTGGCGCTGGTCACGTGGAAGGCGGCGACCAGCAGGGATGGGACGAAGACCACCGCCGCCTCGCTGAGCCCCGCGCCGATGGCGAGGATACTGGCCAGGACCACCTGCCGCGAGCGGAACAGGCTCAGACGCACGACGGGGTCGATGGCGGCGCGTTCCAGGCGGATCAGCACCGGGAGCAAGGCGATCCCGATGGCCAGGAAGGGCCAGACCTCCGCCGACGCGAGGCTGGCCGCGAAGTGGGCCGTGTCGACTCGGTTGATCCCATAGGCGAGGGCAGCCAGAAGGATCCCCAGGGTGATCATCCCCGGCCAGTCCAGGGGGCGTGGCTGTCCTGGTCGGGTAGCGGGGAGATGACGCCAGCTCGCCAGGACCAGTGCCATTGCGATGGGCAGGTTGACGAGGAAGAGCCAGTGCCAGCTCAGGATGGCCAGGAACGCCCCCGCCAGGACGGGGCCCACCAGGAAAGCGATGCCGAACACGGCGCCGATCAGGCCCAGCGCCCGGCCACGCCTCTCCGGGGGGAACGTGTCTCCGATCACGGCGCTGGCCACGGGGAAGATGCCGCCGGCCCCCAGCCCCTGCGCCGCCCGGCCCACCAGGAGCACGGCGAAGGTGGGGGAGATGGCGACCAGCAGCGACCCCAGGGCGAAGGCCGTCACATCGATGACGTAGATCAGGCGGCGTCCGAAGACATCCGACAGCTTGGCCATGAGAGGGGTGCTGACCAGGTTGAACAGCACGTAGATGGTGAAGATCCAGGCCAGGGCCCGATCATCCACGCGGAAGGAGGACTGGATGGCGGGCAGAGCCGGTCCGACGATCGCGATATCCAAGGCGCCCATGAGCACCCCGACGAACAGGATGAGGAGGATGCGATTGCGATCACGATCGTTTCCAATGTGCATGCGGATCCCTTCTCTTTGGAGTGTTGGCTACCGACCGGTCGGTCAGTTAGGCGTATTTTAATGTCACTTATATACTTTTTGCGTAGGGCATCTTCCAGAGCGGGCGACGTGCCATTTCCCCTCGGAGCGGCGGGACCACATCGGAGGATTGCAGCCTCGTGTCGGGACGCCATCTTTGGCGCTCTCAAACAACCGTGCTACAATGGCTCGGATTGCTGATTCGGGGTGCGTTTCGCTCGTCTTGGTGTCTGGGGGACGCCCGGTCGAACGTGCTGGCGTGAATATCGTGAAAAGGAGGTGAATGTTGAAGCTGCAGGAGTATCAGTCGAAACGCATCTTCGCCCAGTATGGGATCCCGATCCCTCGCGGCGAGATAGCGGTCACCCCAGCTGAGGCGCGTGACATCGCCGCACGCCTGGGCACCCGGGTCGTCGTCAAGGCGCAGGTGCTGGTGGGAGGGCGAGGGAAGGCCGGCGGCGTGATCCTGGCCGACACACCCGATGACGCGGAGCTGGCGGCGGCCCGAATCCTGTGTACAGACCTCAAGGGATTGCTCGTCCGTAGGGTCCTGGTCGATGAGGCCGTGGATGTGCAAGAGGAGGTCTACCTGGGGGTCACGTTGGATCGGGCTCGCAGGCGGGTGACCGTGATGGCCTCGGCTGCCGGGGGCGTGGACATCGAAGAGGTCGCCCGGGAGACGCCGGAGAAGATCGTGCGGGTGGTGGTGGATCCCTTCCTGGGGTTGCGGGAATATCAGGCCCGCTCTCTTGCCTTCAGCATCGGCCTGCGGCGATATCTGATTCGTGACTTTGTGAGTATAGCGATGGCGCTTTACCAGGCGTTTATAGGATGCGATGCCTCGCTGGCGGAGATCAACCCGTTGGTCGTCACCGACGATGGGAAATTGATGGCGGTGGATGGGAAGATGGTCATCGATGATAACGCCCTCTTCCGCCATCCGGATCTGGCGGAACTGCGGGATCCCGATGATGAGACCCCCGAGGAGCGTGAGGCGCGGCTGTACGGGTTGAGCTATGTGAAGCTGGAGGGCGAGATCGGCTGTATGGTGAATGGGGCCGGGCTGGCCATGGCGACGATGGACATCACCAAGCTGTATGGCGGATCGCCGGCCAATTTCCTGGACATCGGCGGCGGCGCGCAGGCGGAGAAGGTCGCCGCTGCCCTGCGGATCATCCTGTCCGATGAGAACGTCAAGACCGTGCTGGTGAACATCTTCGGCGGGATCACCCGGTGCGACGAGGTGGCGCGGGGGATCTTGGATGCGCTGGAGGAGATCGGGGGGATCCATGTGCCCATGGTCGTGCGGCTGGTCGGCACCAATGAGGAGGAAGGACGGCGCATCCTGGCCGATGCAAGCCTGATCACGGCGGCCTCTCTCCCCGAGGCCGCTCAGAAGGCGGTGGCAGCGGCGCGCGGGGAGGTGGTGGCATGAGCATCCTGGTCAGCACGGAGACACGGTTGTTGGTGCAGGGGATCACCGGGCGAGAGGGGAGATTCCACACGCAACAGATGGTCGAGTATGGCACCAAGGTGGTCGCCGGTGTCACCCCGGGAAAGGGCGGCGAGTGGGTGGACGGCGTCCCCGTCTTCGATACCGTGCGGGATGCGGTGGAGGCGACGGATGCCAATACCTCGATCATCTACGTGCCCGCCCGTTTCGCCACCGATGCCATCCTGGAGGCGGCCGATGCCGGGATCGAGCTGATCGTCTGCATCACCGAGGGGATCCCGGTCATGGATATGGTGCAGGTGAAGGCGTACCTGGATCAGCAGGGGGTGCGCCTGATCGGCCCCAATTGCCCGGGGCTCATCACGCCGGGTGAGGCGAAGGTGGGGATCATGCCCGGACATATCCATATCCCCGGGGCGATCGGCGTTGTGTCCCGTTCGGGCACGTTGACCTATGAGGTGGTGTACGCCTTGACGGAGCGTGGGCTGGGGCAGTCGACAGCAATCGGCATCGGCGGCGACCCCATCATCGGCACCGACTTCGTCGAGGTGCTGCGGCTGTTCGAGGAGGACCCGGGCACGGAGCAGGTCGTGCTCATCGGCGAGATCGGTGGGACCGATGAGGAGCGGGCGGCCAAGTTCATCGCCGAGTATATGAGCAAGCCGGTGACGGCCTTCATCGCCGGGCAGACGGCGCCGCCGGGGAAGCGGATGGGGCATGCCGGCGCCATCATCTCCGGCGGGACCGGGACCGCGGCCGAGAAGATCAAGGCTCTGGAGGCGGCCGGCGTGCGCGTCGCTCGACATCCGATCGAGATCGCGGAGATCGTGGCTGAGCGGGTGTGAGCGCTTCGGCGGGATGAGGGCCGCGAGGCATGGCGGTTCCATGGGGTTGGGATGGCCAAGCGAGTGGTGTTACCGGCCCATTGGGCCGAGCCAGGGACGCTTGCGTATGAGGTGATGTCCTTTGCCGTCAGGCAGAGACGTCGCGTCTGGCTGGTGGGGGGCGCCGTACGCGATCGCCTGCTGTTGCGCCGGATACACGATCTGGATCTGGTGGTGAAGGACGGGGCGGCCGACCTGGCCCAGGCGATCGCGGATCGCTTCGGCGGCGCGTTCTATCTGCTGGACCAGGAGCGGGACTACGGGCGTGCCCTGCTCTCGGAGGCGGCCGGGAAGCGGTCGCTGATCGTGGATGTGACCCCCTTGCAGGGGCGGGACCTGGAGGAGGACCTGCGTGGGCGGGACTTCACCATCAACGCCATGGCCGTCCTCCTGCGCGTGGACGCCTCGGGGGATCTGATCGATCCGCTGGGTGGCCTGCAGGATCTGCGGACCGGCGTGCTTCGGCTGGCGTCGGAACATGCTCTGGAGGCGGACCCCATCCGCCTCCTGCGGGCGCCTCGTCTGGCGGGCGAGCTGGAGCTGCGCATCACCCCGGAGACGATCCAGGCGATCCGGGATTCGGCGGAGAGGCTGGCGGATGCCTCCGCTGAGCGTATCCGGGACGAGTTGTGGCGCATGTTGGGGCATCCCGGATGCGCCCGTGCCGTGCACGTCCTGCACCGCTTGCGGCTGCTGGCGGTCGTTCTGCCGGAGGCGGAGGCGCTGACGGGGATCACCCAGGGGCCGCCCCACCACTGGGGCGTGTTTGAGCACACGATCCAGACGATGCTGATGACGGATCGGATACTGGCGCTGATCCTGGGGCGCGATCGGCCACGGGACGTGGTGGAAACCCTGATGTGGGAGCGGCTCTCGCGCTACGCGTCCCCGCTGCGCGATCACCTCCTCCAGACGATCCGTGGGAGGCGAAGGCGCGCTGGATGGCTGCGATGGCTGGCTTTGACGCACGATTGGGGGAAGGGGATCACACGCATGGTGGGCCCCGATGGGCGGATCCGCTTCCTGGGACATGATCGTGAGGGAGCTCGCCTGGCCTACGAGCGGTTGAACGCGTTGCGCTTCAGCCGGGAGGAGGCGCGCCATCTCCGCCGTATGGTGCGTCATCATATGCGGCCCCTGTTCCTCACCCGCAAGGATCGCCCTCCCACCGCGCGGGCGATCTATCGCTTCTTCCGAGACGTGGACGACGCCGGGTTGGAGCTGCTGCTGCTGGGTTTGGCGGATCATCGGGCCACCTACGGTCCGGATCTCCACCTGGAGGACTGGCGGGACCACGTGGCGCGCATCGTCGACCTGATGGCGGACTGGTTCGAGCGGCGCGACGAGCGGGTGGCGCCTCCTCCGCTGGTGGATGGGCATACCTTGATCCAGGAGTTAGGCGTCCCGCCGGGGCCGGAAATCGGCCGGCTGTTGGAGGCGGTGCGGGAGGCGCAGGCGGTGGGGGAGGTGCGTGATCGCGAGGAGGCGCTGGCTTTCGTGCGTCGTCTGCACGAGCAAAACGTTCAGAAGCAGAAGAGGGTAGACAACGGTGCAGATTCGGGCGGCGGCGGCGGAGGTGGCTAAGTACGCCACCAGCGCGAGCGGTGATACGTTGGAAATGATCGAGCGGCCTCATGGGGGGCTCTCCTTTGTGCTGGTGGATGGCCAGCGCAGTGGGTGGAGCGCCAAGGCCATCAGCAATCTCGTCGCACGGAAGGTGATCTCGCTTCTGGCCGAGGGGGTCCGGGACGGCGCGGCGGCCCGGGCCGCCCACGATTACCTGCGAACGCTGCGTCGGGCGCAGGTGTTGGCATCCTTGATCATCGTCTCCGTCGATCTGGTCAGCCGGACCCTGGTCGTTTCCCGCAACAGCGATTGCCCCGTGGTGGTCGTCAACGGGCAGGGGACCCGCCTGCTGGATGACCCCAGCGAGCCCATCGGTGTCCGCACGTACATGAAGCCCGTCATCGCCGAGCTGCCGATCCAGGTCTCCACGACGGTGGTGGCGGCCACGGATGGCGTATGGTCGGCGGGCGCCCGCTCTCACCGGCGGATGGATGTGCCCGCCATGGTCTCCCGCCTTCACGAGGAGTGCCCGGGAGACGCCCGGGCGATGGCGGATGCCATCCTCTCGGAGGCGCTGTCGCTGGATCAGGGCCGTCCTCATGATGATATCAGCGTGTTGGTGGTTTGTGTGGCCGATGGCGAGCCCGCTGACGGCGCCCACCGGCTGGATGTGAGCTTCCCGTTGCCGCGCGCTCTGGGATAGTCGGATCGCTTGAGGAGGCCATGCGCGTCAAAGTCGTTGGGCCATGCGCCTCGGGCAAGTCGACGTTGGTGGAGCGGCTGCGCGCGGCCGGGTATGACGCGCACCAGTGCCTGCAGGAACACTCTTACGTGCCCGATATGTGGCGTCGGATCAATCCGCCGGATGTGTTGATCTTTGTGGACGCCCGGTTAGATACCGCCATGCGGCGCCGGCCTCGCTCGGACTGGTCGCCGGGGCTGTTGGCGGAGCAGCAGCGGCGATTGGCCCACGCTCGGGCTCACTGCGACCTCTACATCGCCACCGACGATCTGACGCCGGAGCAGGTGTACGAGCGGGCGCGCGCCTTTTTACGGGAACGTCATGCCGGACATTTGACAGGAACGATCGGCCCCTGATATAATCGCCGTGTTTGCCCGTCCAAGCGTCCCTTCAGGACGGGCTCACTCTGCTACTTCGCATCCTAAATTCTCGAAGGATTCTCACATGCGCGATCGCAACCTGACTGCACTTGTCGCCATCATCCTCTTGGCCCTGGTGGCCCTGTACATCGCCCTCCCGATCCCTCACCCCGACTGGCTGAAGAACGCCCTGTTCTGGCAACCCAAGGATCTGCGTAGCCTGGAGCTGAAGCTGGGTTTGGATCTGCAGGGCGGGTTGGAGGTGCTGCTGGAGGCGGACCTGCCGCCCGATCAGGAGATCAGCAAGGATGCCATTGATGCGGCCCGCGTGATCGTGGAGCAGCGTGTCAACGGCCTGGGGGTGACGGAGCCGTTGGTCCAGCTCCAGGGGGACCGCCGTATCATCGTTCAGCTGCCGGGGATCCAGAAACCGGAGCAGGCCATCGCCACCATCAAGGGGACCGGCCTGCTGGAGTTCGTGGACGCGGGCGCCAAGCCGCTGCCTCGGGGCGCCACGATCCGAACCGACTTCGCCAGCAGTGAGCCGTCGGCTGAGGAGGGGGCGGTGACGGCCACCGGCGAGATCACCACCACGGGCACGGTGACGGCTACCGGTGAGATCACCGCCACGGAGACGACGACGGCGACCGCCCCGTTCTCCGATCAGATCTACCACACAGTCATGACCGGGGCGGATCTGCAGGATGCCCGGGTGCAGTTGGATAATCTGGGGCGGCCCTACATCGCCTTCGAGTTGACCGATACGGGCGCCAAGAAGTTCGAGGAGTACACGGCGCAGAACATCGGGCGGTTCCTGTGCATCACCATGGATAAGGTGGTGATCTCCTGTCCGGAGATCCGGGCCAAGATCGGCAAGCGGGGGATCATCGAGGGCGGACAGCAGGGGTTCGAGCTGGCGGAGGCCCGTAATCTGGCCATTCAGATGCGCTATGGTGCGCTGCCGGTGCCGTTGAAGGTCGTCGATGTGCGCACCGTGGGGCCCACGCTGGGGCAGGATTCCATCCAGAAGAGCATCACGGCCGGCCTGGTGGGCGTCTCCGTGGTCCTGCTCTTCATGTTGATCTATTATCGACTGCCGGGGCTGCTGGCGGATTTCGCCCTGCTCACCTATGCGGTGCTGAACCTGGCGATCTACAAGCTGGTGCCCATCACGTTGACGCTTCCGGGCATCGCGGGGTTCCTCCTCTCCACGGGTATGGCGGTGGATGCGAACATCCTGATCTTCGAGCGTATGAAGGAGGAGCTGCGGGCCGGTCGCCCGTTGCATATGGCCGTGGAGGCGGGGTTCAGCCGGGCGTGGACATCGATCTGGGATTCCAACCTGTCCACCATCATCACGTGTATCATCCTGGCCTGGTTTGGATCGAACTTCGGGGCCAGCACCGTCAAAGGGTTCGCCGTGAACCTGGGCCTTGGTGTGCTGATCAGCATGTTCACCGCAGTGGTGGCCACCCGGACCTTCATGCGGGCCACCCTGAGCCGGGGCGGCGAGGAGATCCGGAAGCGGCACTGGCTGTTGGGCATTTAATCGGCGATTTGGACCGCTGGGATATGAGGAGGCACTCCGTTGTTTAACATCGTCGAGAAGCGAGGCTGGTATTTCCTGTTCTCGGCTTTCATCATCTTTCCGGGTTTGGTGGCCATGATTTACTCCACGGTCACCTATGGCACGCCATTGCGGCTGAGCATCGACTTCACGGGGGGCTCCTTCTGGGAGCTGCAGTTCCAGGAGCCGGTGCAGCCGTCCGCCGTTCGGGATGTGTTCGTCGATCACGGGCTCACCGATACGGTGGTGCAGACGGTTGGGGATGGGCGTACCGTGGTCATTCGGCTGAAGCCGATCGATAACGAGACCAAGGTGGCGTTGCGCCAGGCGCTGGAGGAGCGGTTCGGCCCGGCCGAGGAGCGTCAGTTCCGCTCCGTCGGCCCGGCGATCGGTCGAGAGGTCACCCGGGCTGCGACGGTGGCCGTGTTCGCCGCTGCGATCGCAATCCTGGGGTTCATCATCTTCGCCTTCCGTAAGGTGCCTCATCCCTTCCGCTTTGGGGTGTGCGCGATCATCGCCATGATCCATGACATCCTGGTGACCACCGGCCTGTTCTCCATCGCGGGCATCTTCCTGGGGTGGGAGGTGGACGCGCTCTTTCTCACGGCGTTGCTGACGGTCATCGGCTTCTCGGTGCAGGATACCATCGTCGTGTTCGATCGCATCCGGGAGAACGTGCCCAAGCGGCGAGGTGAGCCGTTCGAGACGGTGGTGAATCGGAGCCTGTTGGAGACGATCCATCGCTCCCTGGCCACGCAGCTGAACGCGATCTTCATCATGATCGCCCTTCTCCTGTTCGGCGGCTCGACGATCAAGCAGTTCATCGCCACCATGCTGGTGGGATTGATCAGCGGTACCTATTCCTCCATCTTCAACGCGGTGCCCCTGTTGGTCGTGTGGGAGAAGGGGGATATCCGCCGGCTGTTTGCGCGGCTGCGAGGGGGGCAGCCGGCGACGGTGTGATCGGCGGGGCAGCTATCATCGAGCGAGCGCGGGGTGCCCGCGCTCGTTTCATTTTGGCGGAGAGGAGGTGGCCTCATGCGGGCGTTGGTGTTCGACGGCGAACGGTTGCGATACCGGACGGACTATCCACGGCCCGAGCTGCCGCCGGGCGAGGCGCTGGTGCGGGTGCGGATGGCGGGCATCTGCGGCACCGATCTGGAGATCACGCGGGGATACATGGGCTTTCGGGGCGTCCCCGGACACGAGTTCGTGGGCGTGGTGGAGGAGGCGCCGGATGCCGCATGGGTGGGGCGGCGCGTGGTGGGCGAGATCAACGCGGCCTGTGGCGAGTGCCCGACCTGTCGGGCCGGCCGGCCGACCCATTGTCCCAACCGCACGACCCTGGGCATCGACCGGCGGGATGGGGCCTTCGCCGAGTTCCTGTGCCTGCCGCTGACGAATCTGCACCCTGTGCCGGATCACGTCCCGGACGAGGCGGCCGTCTTCACCGAGCCGCTGGCAGCCGCGCTGCAGATCCTGGAGCAGGTACACGTGCGCCCCACCGATCGGGTGGCGGTCCTGGGGGCGGGGCGGTTGGGCCAGCTGATCGCCCGGGTGCTGCGATTGACGGGGTGCGAGCTGGTGGTCTGGGGACGGCATGAGGGCAAGCTGGACCGCCTCCGTGCGCTGGGGATCGAGGCTCGGGGGGATAGCGTGTATCCGGAGGCCTGGGCGGATGTGGTGGTGGAGGTGACGGGTAGCCCGACGGGGTTCGCGGCCGCCCGGCGCATGGTGCGGCCGCGAGGCACCCTGGTGCTCAAGAGCACGTATCGCGGCAGCCTGGAGGCGGACTTCACCGGATTGGTCGTCGACGAGATCACGCTGGTGGGGTCCCGATGCGGGCCCTTTCCCCCGGCGTTGCGGCTCCTGGCCAGCGGTTTGGTGCCTGTGGCCGATCTGGTGGAAGCGTGCTATCCCTTGGAGGAGGGGGAGGCTGCCTTTGAGCACGCCGCCCGGCCGGGCGTTCTGAAGGTGCTCGTGCAGGGATAGGGGCACGGTGGCGCTTCGTCCCGCCGGAGAAGGCCATTCTCTCGCTCCGGCGGTCTCCCTTGTGGGCGTTGCCGGAATAGGGGCCATTCATGCGGTCTGAGGGAAATCGTCGCCGCGTCGCCACATTTGACAAACCCGGGTGGGTACAGTATCATGCCGCGCACCATGACACTTTATAAGAACAAGAAGATGTGGGCGCGTCGTGACGTAGGTGTGCTGATCGTCGTGGCCCTGTTGATGATCGGGTGCCAATCGAACGTTCAGGTGAACCAGCACCCGCTGCCCGATTCCGTATCCCAGGCCATGGCGACGCCTGTGGCGCCATCTCAGGGTGTGGCGCTCCTGGCCGTCGACTTCGATCCACCATTGGACCATCTTGAGCTGGTCGCCGGCCGGGGGGTGACCCTGATGGTGGCCGTTCAGAATCTCGGATCTCGTGTCGCTCGACATATCCCGGTTACGGCCCGCCTGTTTGACGGGGACGCTCCGGAGGATCACCCGGTCCTGTTGTTGGAGTCCACCGCGTTTCTGGATCAGGTCGAGCCGGATGAGATCGCCATCGTGCGGTTCGATCGGTTGACCGCGCTCCCGCTGCGCACTCGCTACTATCTGCGTGTGGAAGTCGGGGGCGCTATGGGGGGACCGGGGCGTGGTCAGGTGTTCGAGATCACGATCGTGCCCACGCCGTCTGCCGTAGAGGCCGTTCCGTCGGAGTGATCCGGCGGGATGCGAGGCTAACGGAGGGGGCGATCCCGCTTTCATTTGGGGATTGATTCTTTTGCGCGCCCTGGGATGGTAGCGCCCGGATAGGCATGGGAGATCGGGTTGCTCAGGTGTACCCGATCGTGTGGGGCGATCCGGGCGGTCTACAGGGCGAATTCATCGGGTGAGAGATCCTTCGTGATGAGGTGTGAGCAGCGGACAACGAAGACGGTCACGGGAAGGCTCCCGTGACCGTCTCTCTTGCTGATGACCGGGACCCCCGGCTTCCTCGCGAGGGCCTTTCAGATCGTGTAAGCGGCGTGGATCAGCGCACGCCGCAGGTGCTGCAAGCATGGGAGGTGCATGCGCTGCACCCGTTCCCGGAGCCGGCGATCACGCGGCTCCCGCCGGAGCCGTCCTGGCTGATCGCGGCGAAGCGGGAGATCACCCGCCGGACCGTCATCTCATGGCAGGACGGGCACGCGACCGGTTCATCGGCCTGGCTGAAGGATCGTAACACCTCGAACGTTTTCTGACAACCTTCACAGTAATACTCGTACATTGGCATGAGCGATTCCTCCCCTCCACGCGTTCGGACGTATTTTACCGCCGCCGGTGGTCGGCGTCAAGGCGCTCGCCCGCTGCTCTGGCTGGCGCTCTGCGTGATGTGGGCGCTGGTCGGCTTCGGCCCGCCGGTGCTGACCAGCGGGGGGACGCCACCGAGCTGGCGGCTGTACCCCGACCAGGTGCGGGACCTGGTGGCCTCTCAGCGTATGCCCCCGATCACGGCGAGGGCGGCGCTGTTGGCTGACGCCCGGACGGGCGAGATCCTGCTGAGCTACAACGCCGACCAGCCGTTGCCCCCGGCCAGCACGACGAAGATGATGACGGCGCTGGTGACGTTGGAGCGCGCCCGGCCGGACGAGGTCGTGACCGTCCCCGCCGAGGCGCTGATCGGAAACGCCAGCATGGGGTTGCGGGCGGGGGAGCAGTTGACCGTTGAGGATCTGCTGTACGGGCTGTTGATGGTGTCCGGCAACGATGCGGCGATGGCCCTGGCCTATCACGTGGGGGGCTCCCCGGAGGCCTTTGTGGCGTTGATGAATCAGAAGGCGGCCGAGATGGGGCTCTCCCATACCCATTTCGTCAACCCACATGGCCTGGATGCCCCCGATCATCTGGCCAGCGCCGCGGATCTGCTGGCCATCGCCCGGGCGGGATTGGAGAACGAGCTGTTCGCCCAGATCGTGGCCACGCCGCAGAAGCAGGTGGCGGGCCGATTGTTGATCAATCGGAACGAGTTGCTAACCACCTATCCCGGAGCGGATGGCGTGAAGACGGGGACGACGGACGCCGCCGGGCAGTGCCTGGTCGCATCCGCAACCCGGGAGGGAGGCCGGGCGATCTCCATCGTCCTGGGCAGCCAGGATCGGTATGCGGATAGCCGGGCGCTCCTGGATCACTACTTCACCTATTATGGGTGGCGGCGGCTGGCCTTGTCGCAGAGCGGCCTGAACCGGGTGCACTGGCCCGATGGCCGGGTGCGGGAGCTGCGCGCCGATACGACGCCGGAGGTGTTTCTTCCCCGCTGGCAATGGCCGTTGGTGCGCGTTGTGCGTGTGCTCGACGCCGGTGCGCCGGGCGAGCGGGCCGGTCGAGCTATCTTTCGCGTGGGGCCGCGCGTTATCGCAGAGGTCCCATTACGCTGGCAGGAGCCTTGAATATGCCGCTTGAGCGTTTGCAGAAGGTCCTGGCACACGCGGGTGTGGCCTCCCGGAGGGCGTGCGAGGACCTGATCCGACAGGGCCGGGTGGCCGTGAATGGCACCGTGGTGACCGAGCTGGGCACCAAGGTGGACCCATCGCGTGATCGCATCCTGGTGGATGGGGAGCCGATACGCCCTCGTGAGACGCCTCGCTATCTTCTGCTACATAAGCCGGCGGGCTACCTGAGCGTGATGGAGGACCCGCGCGGCCGCCCCGACCTGGGCGATCTGGTGGATAGCTCGGAGCGGTTGTTCCCCGTCGGCCGCCTGGATATGGCCAGCGAGGGGTTGATGTTGCTGACCAATGACGGCGATCTGGCCAACCGGCTGATGCACCCGCGTTATGAGCACGCCAAGACGTATCTCGTGTTGGTGCGTGGACAGCCGTCGGCCCGTGCGTTGTGGAAGCTGCGGCGCGGGGTGGAGCTAGAGGATGGGTGGACGAGGCCGGCTCGGGTGGAGGTAGTGCGGGGTTGGCCTCGTGAGCTGGTGGGGAATTGGTGGCATGACACGATGCCCCGGGAGGCTGGACCGACGACGTGGTTGCGCATCACACTGCGCGAGGGGAGGAAACGGGAGATTCGGCGCATGTTGAGCGCGATCGGCCATCCGGTTGTGCGATTGATTCGCGTCGGCCTGGGCCCGTTGCGGCTGGGGAAGTTGCCGCCCGGGGAGTCCCGCCCTTTGACCGCTCACGAGCTGCGGTTGCTTCAGGCCCGTCGAGGGGCGCGCGTCGCCCCGCGTCAGGAGGATCGGAAGGGGCATGCGTCGCCGGCGGCGCGACGGAGACGGGGGAGGAAGAGGCGATGACGCGGCCCTCCGTGATCGCGATCGACGGCCCGGCGGCCTCGGGTAAGAGCACTTTGGGCCAGCGGTTAGCTCGGGCGTTGGGGTATCTCTATTTCGATACGGGCGTGATGTATCGGGCGGTGACGTGGGCGGCCCTGTGTCGTGGCATCGATCCCGAGGATGAGGCCGCCGTGACCCGGCTGGCGGAGGAGGTGCATATCGACGTGGTGCCTCCCACGGTGGCGGACGGCCGGCAGTATACCGTGTTGTTGGACGGCCAGGACGTGACCTGGGACTTGCGTCGGCCGGAGGTGGACACCTGGGTGTCCCCGGTCTCGGCCTACCCGGGCGTGCGAGCCGCGTTGACGGCGCAGCAGCGCCGTATCGCCGCCAGTGGCCGCGTGGTGATGGTGGGGCGGGACATCGGCACTGTGGTGCTGCCTCACGCCGATCTCAAGATCTACCTGGACGCCTCGCTGGAGGAGCGGGCACGGCGACGCTGTGAGGAGTTGCGGGCTCGCGGTCAGCCTGCTGACTACGAGGATGTGTTGGCGTCCATGCGTCGTCGAGACGAGATCGATTCGCATCGGGCCACGGCTCCGTTGCGCCCTGCGCCCGATGCGATCATTGTGGATTCCACGGATATGGATGTGGAGGAGACGTTGGAGCACGTGATGAAGTTGGTGGAGGCGTGGGATGACCACGACGGTAAATGAGCGGGATGCCGGCCGGAAACGGGCGCAGCCCTCGTTTCGGGTACCGCTGGGGCGTCGGATCTGGGATCCTGTGTTGCACTTTCTGCTCTGGCTCTTCACGCGTGTCACCGTGGAGGGGGTGGAGAACATCCCCCCGACCGGTCCGCTGATCCTGATCCTCAATCACGTGCACTTTTTGGACCCGGTGGTGCTGGTGGCGCACGTGCCGCGGTACGCGGTGCCCATCGGCAAGGCGGAGGCGTTCGAATGGCCGGTGGTGGGGAAGCTCATGAAGTGGTATCGGGTGATCCCGATCCGTCGTGGGGAGCTGGACATGACGGCCATGCGTTGGGCGGATCGACTGTTGGCGGCCGGGCAGGCGTTGATCATCGCCCCGGAGGGGACGCGCAGCCGGACGGGGAAGCTTCAGCAGGGGAAGTCCGGAGCCGTCTTCTTCGCCCGTCGTCATGACCCGATCATCGTGCCGGTGGGGGTAACCGGGGCGACCGACTTCTCCGAGAACATCCGCCGGCTGCGTCGCACGCCCATTCACGTCAAAATCGGCCGGCCGTTCAAGTTCCGCTGGCCGGCTTCCAGGCGGGTGGACCGGGAGACGATGCGGCAGATGACGGACGAGGCGATGTATCGGATCGCCGAGCTGTTGCCCCCGGAGATGCGTGGCGTGTATGCGGATCTCTCTCAGGCGACCACCGAGTACATCATCCCCATCGAGCCGACGTGGGCGCCCGCTCTTGAGGAGAGAAGATAGCAGGCGGGGGGCTCACTCACGCGGTTCGTTGATGTGCGTTATCCCCGGATGCGGTGGCAGAAAGATCACCGCAGGTGATGCTTATCCGTTGTTCGCGTGCTCATTTTCAGCCCAATGGCACCGGATGTTGAGGCGTCCGGCCCTGGATGACCGCCAACACGTCGGTGACGGCGCCCATCGCCATGCGGAGGAGCGCCTCGTCCGTGTGAGCCGCCATGTGCGGGGTCACGACGACGTTGTCGAGCTGGAGAAGCGGGCTGTCGGGTGGTAACGGCTCTGGATCGAACACGTCCAGGCCGGCGCCGGCGATCCAGCCCTCTTGCAGAGCCCGGATCAGCGCCGCCTGGTCGACTACGGGGCCGCGGGAGGCGTTGGTCAGGAACGCTGTGGGCTTCATCCTCCGGAGGGCGCTCTCATCGATCAGGCCGTGTGTCTCGGGGAGCAACGGCACGTGCACCGACACGAAGTCCGCCGCCTCCAGGAGCTCGTCCAGGGGCACTCGCTGTGCATTTAGCCGGGCGGCCGCCTCCGAGTGCTCCACGACGTCGTAGTACAGCACCGGCATGGCCAGCGCGGCGTGGCATAGGGTCGCCACGCGCTGCCCGATGCGTCCAAAGCCGACGATCCCCAACGTCTTGCCGTGCAGCTCGTGGCCGGTCAGCCGGTAGCGCGCCTCCCAGTCCCCCGCCCGCAGCGCCTGATCGGCCTGCAGGATGCGCTTGGCCAGGATGATCATCATCCCCAGGCAGTGCTCGGCCACCGACTCGGTGTTCGCGTCGGGGGTGTTCACCACCACGATGCCGAGCTCGGCGGCCGCCCGGCAGTCGATATGATCGAGGCCCACGCCGTGCCGGCCGATCACCTTGAGGCGGGGCGCGGCCTCCATGAGGCGACGACTCACCCGGCCTCGGGCACGGACGATGATCCCATCCACATCCGCCACGGCCCGGATCAGATCGTCCTCGTCCAGGCTATCCGCCATCCTCACCTCGGCTCGCTCGCTCAGGTAAGCCAGCGCCTTCGGATGGATCGGCTCATACAACAGTACAACCGGCTTGCTCACGGATACCTCCTCCCGATCTCCAACTCTCGATCCCCTAGAGCGTGTCTGAAAATTTACCGGCAAGGTGTCTGAGGGCCTCCCTCAACGACCAGCTCCACAGGGGGAGGTGTGGAGGGGGCCTCCCCTCCACGGAAAACCCCACTTTTCCGGCCTGCACCTGCCTTTCTCGGCCCTTTCCGAAGGGCCCGGGCCGAGGCCGGGCGGGTCGAAGGCGGGAGAATGTCTTTTTCCGGAGGGGCGGAGCCCCTCCGGGCCTCTCCACAGCAGAAGCAATGGCATTTCTCAGACACACTCTTAGTACTTCAAAGCCCCTTCCGTCAGTCCCTTGATAATGTACTTCTGCGCCAGCAGGAAGAACGTCAGGCTGGGGACGACGGCATAGATGCCTGCGGCGCACATGCGATTCCAGTACGTCACCTCGTCTCCCACGAAGTAATACAGGCCGACGGTGATCGGCTTCAGCTCGTCGTAATGGATGAACAGGTAGGGCGCGAAGAACTCGTTCCATGCCCACAGGAATGCGACCACGGAGATGGCGCCCACGCTGCCCGCGGTGATCGGCAGCACCACTCGGAAGATCGTGCCCGTCCTCGTGCAGCCATCCACGATGGCGGCGTCGATCAGATCACGGGGAAAGGCATCGAAGAACCCCTTCAGGAGCCACACCACCAGGGGGTAGCTCAAGTAGATCAGGTACAGGATCACGGCGAGCCGGGTGTTCAGCAGCCCTAGCTTTCGCATGATCAGATAGTATGGGAGCAGCATCGCCAGAGGGGGGATCGTGCGCGTGAACAGGAAGAGCCCCAAGATCAGGTTGCTGCCCTGGTAGGGATACTGGCTGAGCGCATAAGCCGTGAAGACGCTCGCGACCACGATGATCACCGTCGCCGTCAAACAGGCGATCAGGGAGTTCTTCAGGTACGTCGGGATAGGGGCTTCAAACCACGTGAATCTCATGGTCTCGAGGGTGAAATCCTTCGGAAAGTAGGTGGGTGGGCTCATGAAGGTCTCGGGAAGCGTCTTGAACGCGGACAGGACCATCCATATGAACGGGGATACCATAAAGAGGGAGATCACACCGAGCACGACATAAGGGGTCGCTGGGTGATCGATCACCTTCAGCAGGAGGTCTCTGACTTTCATGCGGTTGCTCCCCCTATCGTTTCTGAAGCGTGTAGTAGATGAATACGGAGCCTATGATGAATGTCAGGAGCACCAGGATGACGCTGATGGCGGCCGCCACCCCGAAATTGAGGAACTCGTATAGGCTGTCGAACAGATACGTCCCGATCACGTAGGTGCTCTTGGTGTAGCCGCCTCCTGGCGTCATGGAGTAGATGACGTCGATGCTCCGGAACGTGAACATCAGCGTGATGAGCGTCCCGATCATGATCGGCCTGCTGCTGAGCGGAAGGGTGATGTGTATGAAGCTGTCGATGGAGTCCGCCCCATCGACCCGGGCCGCGTCGTATAGCTCCTCGAGGATGGCTTGAAACGCGGCCAGGGTGATGATCGTCAAGAAGGGGATACGCCTCCACGCGTCGGCGATGATGACCCCCAACATCGAGGAGATGGGGTCCTCGTAGATGTTCAGCGCCGTCTTCCTGATCCCCGACCGCATCAGCAGATCGCTGATGGGACCGAACGACGGATGGAACATCCAGGCCCACAGAAACCCGGACAGGATGAGGGGGACCGCCCATGGCATGACCACTAATGACCGGAACAGGGCGGAGCCCTTCCCAATCCTACCCAGGCACGCTGCTAAAAGCACGCTGGTGACCAGGGTGAGCCCTGTGGAGCCAAAGGAGAACACAAAGGTGCGTTGTAGGATCCTCGGGAAATCCGGATTGCTCAGGACTCTCTTGTAGTTGTCGAATCCGGCGAACACCACGGGCGACATGTTGTCGTATCGGTAGAAGCTCAACCCGATGACGTAGATGAGCGGGAGTAGCACCCAGGCGAGCAGGAGGACCAGCCCTGGGATGGAGAGGAGCATCCCGTAGCTTGCGTTGGAGATTTGCCTCGTCCTTCTCATGGAAATCGGCTCCTAATGCGGGCTGATGAACAAAAGACCTTCCCGAAAGCGATCGACGATGACATATCCCTGACCTCGCAGGTCTGCGTTGGGCTTTCGAGAAGGCCGATGGCGGCCATCTCCTGGCTCATCCTTCCGGCGCGTGTGACCTGCGGGGATCTACGCGTGACCAATCATGCATGGATGCCGTTGGCGGATGAGCCTCAGGCCGGTGAAGAGCTCGATCGGCATGATATGCGGGGCCCAGGGGGCAGCTTCATCCTGCCCCCTGGGCGGATGGGACGGGTCAGAGCGTGTACTCCCGGATCTTGGCCAGCGCCTCATCGAACGCGGCGTTGGAGTCCATCCCCTCCAGCACGGCCTTGCCCAGGTACTCGGAGAGGATGTCCGATACGTAGGCCGCTCCGGGCGGAAGGGCCTCGATGCGGGCCGTTCGGGCGGAGGCGGCTCGTACCTCGGGGATGGTGATCCCCCGCTTCACGGGCTCAGCGGCCCCGATCTCCTTGGCCACCTCCTTGGCGAAATCCCAATTCACCTTCTCCACGATATCGGGGTCCTCGTACACGGCGGGCAGGAAGGAGTCGTTCCCCTCCACCAGGAGCTCATACATGCCGGCTTCTTTGCTCCTGTAGAAGTCGAGGAAGAGCATGGCGGCCGCCTTGTGCTGCTCGTCGGCGAAGTTGTTGATCATGTACACGTCGAAGTTGATGTACCCGATGCGATTGGAGTCGGGCTGGGAGGCATCCCACTTGGGCGGCGGGACGGCGGCCCAGTCCCCCTTTAGCTCGGGGAAGTCCTCGTCGAACTTCACGGCGTAGACGGAGTAGGCGAGGGCCATGGCCGCTTTGCCCATGCCGAAGACCGTGTGATAGTCCTTCCAACCGTATCCGAGGCAGGCCACATCCGCTACGTCATCCTTCATCAGGCCCACCAGGTAGTTCCAGGCGTTCCTGAACTCTGGCGTATCCAGGTTCCACTTTCCGTCCTTCAGCAGCGTCTGCCCCTGGGAGTACGTCAGAGCGCTCAAATAGGCGATGTGGATGTGGCCCGATTTGCTCGCGCCGAACACGATGCCGTAGTAGTCCTCGCCCAGGTTCTCCTTCGCCCATGCCCGGGTCTTCTTCGCCGCCTCGTAGACCTCCTCCCAGGTCTCCGGGACCTTTTCGACGCCCGCGGCTTCCAGCCAGGAGGGCCTGTAGAAGAAGACGTAATACTGGACGATGTTGACGGAGCCGTAGAAGTGGTCGTCCCACCTCAGGGCATCGACTAGGCCGGGGGAATACAGGGCCTGCACGTCAGACGGCCACATCTCATCGATCTGATGGGCCCAACCAGCGGAGGCGACGTGGGCGTATTCGACCTCCGCCCGGATGAACCCGAAGTGGACGCTCGGGTCCTTGGAGGTCACCACGGAGAGGAATTTCGGGAACGTGTAGGCGCCGCCGACCTCGAGGGCCTTCATCTTGATGCCGGTCTTCTGCTCGAACAGCCTCATGCCGATGGCCGTGGCGATGTCGTCCTTCAGGGCGCCGCTGTTGAAGAAGACCAGCTCCTTGACCCCCTCGGTGGCCTTATCCCACCCCTCGGGCAGGATGTACTCATCGGCCAGCAACCGATCGGTCATGGGGACGGGCTTGTTCCAGTCGATCAGCTCCCATGCCTTCTTGGCCTCGGGGGCCTCCTCCACCGCCTCCGGGGCGGCCGCCTCCCTTCCAACCGCCTGAGGAGTGGGAGCACAGGCTGCGACCAGCGAGGCAATGGCCGCCGTGCCGCTCAAGCGCAAGAAGTCTCGCCGGGTTAGCCTATCTCGTCGGCTCATGTTTTATCCTCCCTCCTCCCTGCTGAAGATCGTTTGGGCTCTCTGAGAGAAGAATCCATCCCCCGCCGGGCTGCCGGATCTCATCCATCAGCGGCAGTCCCGGAGGTTCTCAGCTCATCCTGATCGCATCCCTCCCTTCCCTGTCTGATTGGGCGTGGTTGCGCGGCATGTTCGAGGCCAGCTCACGGTGCGCCTGCCGGCAGCCCACGCGGTTATGGCTTCTACACCACCTGCCGGGGGAGAGCAGGGTGGCTCTAGAGGGTACCGCATTCATACCCGTGCCTGATCGGGTAATTTCTGCACGGGTTCAGGTGAGGCGCGGCAACGCTTCCTCGCTATGGATTTGTGTGGATGCGTCTGAGATTCGTCAGGATCCGAGCTCGTGCCCAGGAAAGCCGACGGTGTGGAGAAGTGAATAAACGCCTTTGTAAACGTGGCCCCCCTGTGGTGAACCGAGAACACAGGAGGGGATCGGAAAAACGGCAGGCCTTCGCCGTTCTCGTACGCGATGGCCATCCGATATCACGATCCAACTTGCAGCGAGGGAAGTGATGATGGCAGCAGCGAGGCTCGCAACTCGTTTTTATTATATAGCATCCCTGCTCATGGGTCAACTATATTGTGTATTTGATAATCGATTGTAAATATCACCAGACGTATTGGCTCTATTGCGTCTTCTTCAGGCGGGTAGAGCCTCCTTTGTGCTTGCCGGCGCCTCATTCATGTGGCATTCTACGTGTGGCGCTCTTGGTGATGCGTCGAGAGAACGGGGCGAATCGGCGGATCCGCGTCGGGGGAACCGAGGCGTCGGTGAGGAGCGGCTAAGCCGATAGAATAAGTGAGGAGTGGATTCCATGCTGCAAGTTGGGATCATCGGGTACGGACGTAGGATTGAGCATATGGCCAAGGCGATGGCGGTGTTTGGGATCCCTTACCGGGTGGCCGCCATCGCCGATCCTCGGGCGGACGAGATTCGGGCGCGCCGGGATCCCTTCCTGGCCGAGACGCGATTCTATGAGTCGGCCGACGAGATGCTGGCTCACGCCGACGAGCTGGACGGGGTGATGATCGGCACGCGATGCCATCTGCACACGGAGATGGCCTGTAAGGTTGCCCCCACCGGACTCCCTATCTTCCTGGAGAAGCCTGTCGCCATCACCTTTGCGCAGCTCAAGCGGTTGGAGGAGACATTTCGGGATTACACGGCGCCGGTCGTGGTCTCCTTCCCCCTGCGGCTGACGCCGGTCCTGCAGGCCGTGCGGGAGATCGTGGCATCGGATCGCATCGGAACCGTCGAGCAGGTGGTGGCGTTCAACGACGTCCCCTACGGTACCGTCTATTTCCGCCGCTGGCATCGGAATTACGAGTTGAACGGGGGACTGTTCCTGCAGAAGGCCACGCACGATTTCGACTACATCACCTATCTGCTGGGACAGCGTCCCAGGTGGATCAGCGCGATGAAGGCGCGTCGGGTCTTTGGGGGGAATAAGCCCTTCGATCTCAAGTGCCGGGATTGTGATGAGCGGGAGACGTGTCCGGAGAGCCCTTTCTCCCGTTTCCGCTTTGGCTACGAGGGCGACCAGGTACAGTATGATCGAAGGGGGGAGCATTGCGTCTTCTCTGAGGGCATTGAATTGCAGGACATGGGGAGTTGCCTGCTCGAGTATGAGAACGGTGTGCAGGTCAGCTATACGCAGAACTTCTTCGCCCGCTATAGGGCGGCGCGGCGGGGCGCCCGGCTGTATGGGTATAAGGGGACCATCGAGTTCGATTGGTATCAGAATCAGATCCGGGTGTATCGGCACACGTCGCCCGTGGTGGAGACCATCGATTTCACGGGGGATATGCCGCACTTCGGCGGGGATCGCGAGCTGTGCTATGATTTCCTCGTGGCGATGCGGGACCATCGTCCCTCGCGCAGCCCGCTTTCCGCGGGGATCCTCAGCGCGCTGACCTGCCTGTGGGCGAGGGAGTCGGCTGATAGGCGCCAGGTATGCGAGGTGAAGATGCCGGAGAGCATGCCATCCTAGGAGAATGGAGTGGCTCATGCGCATCTGGATCATTGAGCCTTATTGTACGGGATCCCATCGAGCCTGGGCGGAGGGGTATGCCCGGCATACTCGGCATCAGGCGAACGTGCTCGCCATGGCCGGGCGCTTTTGGAAGTGGCGCATGCAGGGCGGGGCTATGGAGCTGGCCCGGCAGGCGGCCGATCTCTGGCGACGGGGGGATCGTCCGGACGTGATCCTGGCCTCCGACATGGTGAACCTGCCCGCCTTCCTGGCCCTCGTCCGCCCGTGGATGGCGGACATTCCGATCGTGCTCTACTTTCATGAGAATCAGTTGACCTATCCTCTGCCGCCGGGTGAGAAACGGGATCTGACCTATGGCGTGATCAATTGGTTGAGCGCCCTCACGGCCGACCGGATATGCTTCAATTCACGCTTTCATCTGGAGCAGTTCTTCGACGAGTTGCCGCGGCTGTTGAAGCATTTCCCGGATTACAATCATCTCACCCTGATCGATGAGGTGCGGGCGCGAGCGGAGGTGCTGCCCGTCGGATGTGATCTGCGGGGGCTGGATGATCTTCGGCCGGGGGATGGGTTGGCGCCGGGCCCGCCCATTATCCTGTGGAACCAGCGTTGGGAGTATGACAAAAACCCGGGCGAGTTCTTCGCCGCGCTGGAGCGCCTGGCTGCCGAGGATGTGCCCTTCCGCGTGGCCGTGGCGGGCGAGAACTTCCGTCGGAAGCCGGAGGAGTTCGAGGCGGCGCGGGGGTGGCTGGGGGAGCGCGTGGTGCATTGGGGCTTTGCCGAGCGGCGGGCGGATTATGCGCGCCTGTTGTGGCACTCGGATGTGGTGGTGAGCACGGCCCGGCATGAGTTTTTCGGCGTGGCGGTCATCGAGGCGATCTATTGCGGCTGTCTGCCGCTGTTGCCCCATCGTCTCAGCTATCCGGAACTGGTCCCAGAGGCGTGGCATGGGCTTTGTCTCTATGACGATCTGGATGATCTGGTCGGGCGTCTGCGGCGTGTCCTGCGGGCGCGTGAGGCGGCGCCGCCGGACTTATGTCGGGCGGTGGGGCGCTTTGACTGGCGGCGTATGGCGCCTATCTATGATGCCCTTTTGGAGGATGTGGCCCGGGTCAAGCCTGTGCCGCTCTGGACGCCGGGCCTGCGGTGAGCCGTTGTAGGTCAGGGTGTGTCGCCCGGCTCGTGTTGCGCGTGTTTCAGGTGAAGCAGCTTGGGGGGGAGATCCTTGGCTCGCTCCAGCACGGTGACGGAGGTGGCCTGTGGGCCGCGATGGGTCTTCTCGATTCGGAATTCGACCAGATCTCCCTCGTTAGGTGGGGGGGATTCCGGGTCCAGTCCCGTGCGGTGGAAGAAGATCTCGTCGCCCGAGGGCAGGGTGATGAAGCCGTAGCCCTTCTGAGTGCTGTACCATTTGACGATGCCGCGCTGGTGACCGGGGGAGGGGGTCAGGCGCTGGCAGGCGGGGCAGTATTCGGGTGGGTCCAGGGGTTTCCCGGCTTCGGCTAGCCGGCGTTGCTCGGTGACCGTCCACACCCATTGAATGCCGCACTCCTTGCAAGTCAGTAGCTGGTCTCGGTAGGTGGGATAGGGCTGATCTTGCATGGGCCATGTCCTTTCCATGAGAGTGTTGGGATGCGTTGTGAAAGTTCTGGCTAGGTCCTGACGTGGCCAGTCCGGCTTGACAACCACAGAATGATCAGCTAGAATATCATCGTGCAGGGCGACGTAGCCAAGTGGTTAAGGCAGGGGTCTGCAAAACCCCGATCGCCGGTTCGAATCCGGCCGTCGCCTCCATCATACGACATGGGCCGACCAACGTCAAGGTCGGCCCTTTTTATGTGGGATGATTTTTCAGAGTTGCTTGTCTCTGGGGATCGTGCTATCATTGGAATGTGGGGCGGTGGCGGAACGGTAGACGCCGCGGACTTAAAATCCGCTGGGCTTGCGCCCGTGTGGGTTCGAATCCCACCCGCCCTACCTACGAGGTGTAGTGTTCTTATGCGGTGAGGGTACTACAAGTTGTGTCTCTCCTCTTTCCAGGAGGGACACGATGTAGAATGTTCACCGTGACGAGAGCGCTTTTCGACTGTGCAAGGTTTCCGCTCTGTCGTTGATTCTCCGGCATCCCTCTAGAGGATCGACCTCTTCTGCCGTAGGACAGCTTCCACCCGTCGTCCCCGAGCTCGCTGCGTAGACTCCGACCAGGGGATGCGGGCGCTGCGTCTCAGGAGGCTCCTATGCGCTGGATCAGCATGGTTATCGGATTCCTGATGGTCGCCTTCCCTGCGGTGGTCTATGCTCAGCCCAGCCCACCTTGGTGTACTCCCGAGGAAGGGAGGTATATCCCCAACCAGTACTCGGCTCTGGGGCCTTCTGCCACCGTCGTGCGGGGGATCACCAGCGGCCAGTGTGTGGGCTCAGTCATATATGTCTTTGCTGGGAAGACGCCAGACGGTGAGCTGCTCGGCTATAGCACCGTGGAATCGGACGGGACGTTTACCATACCCCTCTCACGCCCCATTCGCTATGACGAGATAATTCTGATCTACGCGGATTGTCCTGGCAAGTGTGTTCGGGAGCTGTTCCGGTGGCCAGCCCCTCCCATCATTCCCGAACCTGCCACCCTCCTGCTGGTGGGCAGTGGACTGGTAGCGCTGGGGGTGCGGGCGCTTCGCAGGCGGTAGTTGCCGTTGTCACGGCGCGATCTATCCATCCACGGTGATGTTTCGTGCCCGGTACTCCTCGTAGTCGGCCACCAGACGATCGTATTCCCCATCCATGAGGGGGGATGAGATCATGAAGTCGGCGGAGGCTCGATTGCAGGCGATCGGGATGTTCCACACCACCGCCATCCGCAGGAGCGCCTTGACGTCGGGATCGTGGGGCATGGGCTCAAGTGGGTCCCAGAAGAAGATCAGAAAGTTGATCTCGCCGTCGACGATCTTGGCGCCGATCTGTTGATCTCCGCCCAGGGGTCCGCTTTGTAACTTCGTGATCTTGAAGCCGAGCTCATGCTCTAAGATCTCGCCGGTGGTGCCCGTGGCGTATACCTCGTGGTGTGCCAGGAGGTCCCGATTGTATTTTGCCCACTGGATCAGATCCCGTTTCTTGTTGTCGTGTGCCACGAGGGCGATTTTCTTGTCGTGTTCCATGGCGATCTTCTTGTGAGCCATTTCATCTCCTTTGTTTTTCCGTAAGAGGGGCTTTCCGATCTCCCGAGCACAGAGACGTCCGAGGGGAGATGCGATGGAAAGCCCCTTCGCATAAGAATCGCTTCTTCTCGTCTTTATCCGCCTGATTGGGGCCTCGATCTGTGGTAGTCAGCCTTGTGGGGCTGGGAAGGGCGAAAAGCGGCCGCAGTTCCACGCAGGATCGCTACCTTGGTGTCAGGGGGCTGTCGCCGGTGAGGGATACGAGGAAGACCGTACAACTCGGGGACAGGGCTGATCTCTCACCGGCCATTATAGCGGTATGTGATCGAGCGTGTCAAACTTTTCGATGACTCTCACGTCATGATGCCGGAGAGGGGCGCACGTAGGGCTGCCTATCCCCTTACGGGCCCCGGTTGTTCGGAAGGCGGTTGTTGCGTCGACGCGGCACATTGCGATGCCGTGCCCGAGGGCGGTGTCCTTAGTGGTAGCCTGATGTGGAACGTGCTTCCCCGTCCATCCCCTTCGCTCTCGGCCCAGATGCGGCCCCCATGCAGCTGGACGATCTCCCGGCATAATGCCAGCCCGATGCCCATCCCGCCGAATCGTCGCGTGCTGCCGCCGTCCACCTGATAGAAACGCTCGAAGACCCGTTCCAGCTTATCCGGCGGGATACCGATCCCCTGGTCTGAGACGGTGATCAGGAGCTCTCCGCCTTCCAATCGGGCGCAGACGCTCACGGCTCCTCCGTCTGGGCTGAACTTGATGGCGTTATCCAGGAGGTTGTAGATCACATGGGAGAGGAGATTGCGATCTCCTGTGATGGGAGGCAGATGGGAGGGAAGCTCAAGGGAGAGTTGGATTCCCTCCTTCTCCGCATGTGCCTGCCAGGCCTGTACCGCCTCCTGGAGGAGCCGGTTGAGATCCACTTGCGTTTCCCGGAGGGATGTCGTGCTCAGGGTTTGCACGAGGATCAGCCGGTCGATCATATAACGGAGCCGATCGCATTGGCTGTTCAGGATAGCGGCGGCCTTCTCCTGTGCTGGGGTTAACGGACCCAGGGTCCCTTCCTTCCACAGCTCCGCGTATCCCTTGATCAGGGTCAGTGGGGTGCGCAGCTCGTGCGAGACGTTCTGGAGCATCTCCTCCCTGGCTTTCAGGGCCGTCTGTAGCTGTTCATTGGTCTCTCGTAGCCGTTCCTCTGTTCGCTTGCGCTCGTTGTATTCCCGCTTGAGCCGCTCGTGTAGGTCGTGAAATTGCCCGATGATCGTGCCGACCAACATCACCATGACGGAGCCGAGGAGGCCGCCTCGGTGGAACACCCCGATCACTTCTTCCGGGTCGTGGATGATCAAGGCCAGCAACGACACGTTCACCAGGAAAGCCAACAGGCTCATCAGTATCGCAGGCCCCATGCCGAGGAGCCAGCCCGCCGCGGCCACAGGGAGTATGGAGAAGGTGATCGCCTGGGACCCCAGAACCCGGTAGAGGGGCACGAGGGCCAGCGCATATATGGCCAAGACGCCCAGAACGAACAACGATCGTGTTCGGCGGGAGGGCGAATTGGGGTGCTTTACAGCGTGATTCTGCATTTGACGTCCTCAATATCCGTCCGTGGATGCCGGAACGTAACGGATCATAGCCCTGCACTTCGTGACATGATTGTAGTAGTCTGGAAGGGTGCTTACGCCGGAATCGGGAAGGTGCGGCGGAGGACTCCTCCGCCGAATGGGACGACGTCGCATCGTCCCCTGCTTTCCGCTCGTGACCTGACTTCCTTGGCCCTGGAGATGATCCCGTTCGGGCCGGGTAGGTCAGAGGTTGAAAGACGGGGGCCCTGGAGGGCGCCGGCCCTCCAGGTCTCCTCAGGAGAGCGATCGTTATCTACCGGGATGCCCTTTTCCATATCGCTGCGTTCAAGTGCGGTGCTACACTGTCAGGAATGGGCTCTACAACTAATGACGTTAACATATTGGCGTGGAACGTTCAATAGCCTAGCAGGGGGATCACACCGTATTCTGGTGGTGGCCTTCGCCTCTGGGCGGGCTTGGGCCTCATGACCGCTGCAATAATGGAGGGTATTCCGGTTTTTATATAAGTGATCGTTGACAGCCCGGCTGTTTCGTGCTATACATATCATGCAGATCGTTCCCCGGTAAGTCCTGACACGCGAATTCGGCGGAACCGTCCTCGCGTGTTCCTCTGTCTCTCTGCTGTGGCTTTAAGCTCTGACGCTCGAGCGCGTGTGATATCGCATTTTCGCGATCCATCCATAGGGTGAGTCCATTCATGGCTGGCCAAGCGGGTACGGAACCGATCCTCCAGTTGCGCAACATCAGTAAATCGTTTGCCGGCGTGCAGGCGTTGATTGATGTGTCGTTCGAGCTTCGCCACGGCGAGATCCACGCGCTGCTGGGGGAGAACGGGGCGGGCAAGTCCACGTTGATCAAGGTCATCGCTGGCGTACATCAGCCGGATGCCGGCGAGATCATCTTTCAAGGCGAGCGCGTCTCGTTCCCCAACCCCCTGACGGCCTTGCAGCATGGCATCGCCACCATCTATCAGGAGCCCACGCTGTTCCCGGATCTGGACATCGCCGAGAACATCTTCATGGGCCATCAGCCCGTATTGCCGGTCACCCGGCGTATCGACTGGCATAGGATGTACTCTGAGTCCGAGCGGCTTCTGAACGCCCTGGGGATCGACCTGAACCCCCGGACGAAGCTGCGGGGGTTGAGCGTGGCGGACCAGCAGATGGTGGAGATCGCCAAGGCCCTCTCCTTTAACGCCCGGGTGTTGATCATGGACGAGCCGACCTCGGCGTTGACCCCTCAGGAGGTCGCCGAGCTCTTTCGTATCACCCGGCAATTGCGTGATGCGGGCACGGCCATCATCTTCATCTCCCACCGTTTGGAGGAAGCCTTCGAGCTGGCGGATCGGATCACCGTCCTGCGGGATGGCCGCTATGTGGGCACACGGCTGACTTCTGAGACCACGCCTGATGAGATCATCCGGATGATGGTGGGACGTACGCTGGAGGACCTCTTCCCGAAGCAGGAGGTGCCGCGCGGTGACCCGGCCCTGCGCGTGGAGGGGTTGACCAAGGCGGGCGCCTTTTACGACGTCTCCTTTGAGCTGCATTCCGGGGAGATCCTGGGGCTGGCCGGGCTGGTGGGGGCTGGCCGGAGCGAGGTGGCGCGGGCCATCTTCGGCGTGGAGCCGGCGGATCGGGGTCGGATCTGGCTGGACGGCCGTGAGGTGCAGATCCGCAGCCCTCAAGAGGCTTTGAGCATGGGGATCGCCTACGTGCCGGAGGACCGCCAGCAGCAGGGGTTGATCCTCCCCATGACGATCACGCAGAACATCACGTTGCCCATCCTGCAGTCGTTCGCCCGGGCGGGATGGGTGGATCGGGATCGGGAGGAGAGCCTGGCCGGGGAGTACGCGCGGCGACTGGACGTGCGGGCGGCCGGGTTATGGCAGCGGGTACGTGAGCTCTCCGGCGGGAATCAGCAGAAGGTGGTGCTGGCCAAGTGGCTGGCCACCCGCCCGCATATCCTGATCCTGGATGAGCCGACGCGGGGGATCGATGTGGGGACGAAGGCCGCCGTGCACGAGTTGATGAGCTCGCTGGCCGCGGAGGGGATGGCCATCCTGATGATCTCCTCGGAGCTGCCCGAGATCCTGGGGATGAGCGATCGAATCCTGGTGATGTATGAGGGGCGGGTGACCGGGGAGTTCAGCCGGGCCGAGGCCACTCAGGAGAAGATCATGATGGCGGCGACCGGCCATGTGCAAGGGGTGAGGGGATGAGCGTATCGCGTACACGGACCCGCCGTGATCTTCTACTCGTGATCGCCGGCGTTCGCGAGGTGGGGATCCTGCTGTTCATCGTGGCGCTGGTGGTGGTCGTCAGCCTGCGCAGCCCGTATTTCCTCACCCTGGACAATTTCCGGGACATCCTGCTGGACATCGGCGTGTTGGTCATCGTCGCCATCGGGCAGACGATGGTGATCCTCACCCGGGGGATCGACCTCTCCGTGGGCTCGGGGCTGGCGCTGTCGGGCATGATCGTGGGCATGACCATCAGCGCCCATTGGGGTATCCCGCCGCTGGTGGCGTTGGCCATGGGGATCGGCGTCGGGATCGTTTTGGGGGCCTTCAACGGGCTGGTCGTGACCAAGGGGAATGTGCCCCCGATCATCGCGACCCTGGGCACCCTGAGCGTCTACCGTGGGCTCGTGTTCGCCATCAGCGGTGGCGCCTGGGTGGACGCCCACGAGCTGCCGGAGAGTTTCAAGGCCTTTGCCCAGGCCACGCCGCTGTTGATCCCGAACCTGGTGTTGATCGCCTTCCTGGTGGCCTTGATCGCCTATTACTTCCTGAACCATACACGGCTGGGGAGGGAGATCTATGCCGTGGGCAGCAACCCGTTGGCCGCCCAGGTGGCGGGGATCCATGTGAGACGGGTGCAGATGTTGGTGTTCGTCATCTCAGGCGCGCTGTACGGCATGGCCGGCGTGCTGTGGGTCTCCCGCTACGCCTCGGCGCAGAGCGATTCGGCGATGGGGTTTGAGCTTCAGACGGTGGCCGCCGCCGTGGTGGGCGGGGTGAACATCTTCGGTGGATCGGGGACGGTGCCGGGCGTCTTACTGGGATCGCTGCTGCTCGGCATCATCATCAACGCGTTGAACCTGGTGCGGATCTCGCCGTTCTGGAAGCTGGCGGTGCAGGGACTGGTGATCTTGTTGGCTGTGGTGGCGGATGCGTTGATCTCGCGGCGCCTGGTGCGCGCCCAGGCTGGAGGGGAGGTCTCGTGACGTCTGATGCCATGGTGACCCGACGACGCCTGACGTGGAGCGGGATGCTGCTGCGTTGGGAATGGCTGTTGGTGGTCCTCCTGATCCTGGTGTGCGTGATCAACGCGTCCCTTTCCCCGTATTTCCTGGACGTCCGCAACCTGTTCGATATGACGTTCAACTTCATGGAGCGGGCGATCATCGCCCTGCCCATGGCGTTTATCATCATCAGCGCGAACATCGACCTCTCCGTGGCATCCATCCTGGCGATGTCCACGGTGCTTATGGCCGTCATCTTTCAAAAGGGAGTGAACATCTGGCTGGCTTCCCTGTTGGGCTTGGGGATTGGCACATTGGCCGGCTGGGTCAACGGCGTGTTGACGGCGAAGGTCCGATTGCCCTCCCTGGTGGTGACCCTGGGCACGTATGCGCTTTATCGGGGCGTCGCTTACGTGGTGCTGGGGGACAAGGCGGTGACCGGCTACCCCGCCGAGTTCACCTATCTGGGACAGGGGTACATCCCGGGGACGCCCGTGCCCGTGCCGTTGGTGCTCTTCTCCGTGCTGGCCGTGCTTTTTGGCTTGGTGTTGCACCGAACCACGTTCGGGCGTTATGTGTTCGCCATCGGCAGCAACGAGCTGGCCTGCCGTTACTCCGGCGTGGCGGTGGACCGCATTAAGATCATCCTCTTCATGGTGGCCGGCTTCATGTCCGCGCTGGCGGGGATCATCCTGGCGGCCCGCTTCGGCAGCACCCGGCCCAACATCGCCACGGGATTTGAGCTGGACGTCATCACGGCGGTGGTCCTGGGCGGGGTGGATATCTTCGGCGGCCAGGGGAATATGGTCGGGGTCGTGCTGGCGCTGTTCCTGATCGGCGTCGTTCGCTACGGGATGAGCCTGAAGAACGTGCCAGGTCAGGTGCAGACCACCGTAGTCGGTATGCTCCTCATCGTGGCGATTCTCCTACCTCAGCTTTTGCGTCGCTTGGCCGCCAGACGGCCGAGCGCTTGATTCAGAGACCAGGCCCTCCCTTTTCATGCAAAGGGTGGGATCAGGCGAAGGAGCCGATTGATCCATACGGCATTCTCAAGAGCGAATGGCGGTGATCATCCCTGTTCGCGAGGATAAAGCAATCCTGTAAGGAGGAGGTGCTGCGATGAAACATCGGATGGTCTTTGCGCTGCTGGCGATGGTGACGGTAGTCGCTCTGTTGGCCGCCTGTGCCCCGCCTGCGACGCCTGTGCCTCAGCAGGCCCCTGCGGAGAAGGCGGCCGGGGGATACAAGATCGCCATCGTGGTGAAGAACCTGGGGAACCCCTTCTTCGAGGCGGTGAACCGTGGGGCCCAGGAGGCGGCGAAGGAGCTGGGTGATGAGATCATCTTCCAGGGGCCGGCGACCCCCACGGCCGAGGGGCAGATCGAGATCATCGACGCTCTGATCGCCCAGAAGGTGGACGCCATCGCCGTCTCGGCGAACGATCCCGATGCCCTGGTCCCCGTGGGCAAGAAGGCCATGGACGCTGGCATCGTGATGATCAGCTTTGACTCGGGCATCGCCCCGGCCGGGCGCCAGCTCCACATCAGCCAGGCGGACATGGAGACCATCGGTCGGGTGCAGGTCCAGATGATCGCCGAGCAGATCGGCTATGAGGGCCAGATCGCGATCCTCAGCGCGGCCTCCACCATGACGAACCAGAACACCTGGATCGAGTGGATGAAGGAGGAGCTGAAGGATCCGAAGTACTCGAAGATGGAGCTGGTGGCCATCGTCTACGGCGATGACCTGCGTGAGAAGAGCTACAACGAGGCCCAGGGGCTGTTCAAGTCCTATCCGGACCTCAAGGGCATCATCTCGCCGACGACCGTGGGCATCGCCGCGACGGCTCGAGCGCTTCAGGATGCCGGCCTGTGCGGCAAGATCAAGCTGACCGGCCTGGGGCTCCCCAGCGAGATGGCCGAGTACGTCAAGAACGGCTGCTGCGAGGAGTTCGCCCTGTGGAACCCGGTGGATCTGGGGTATCTGACGGCCTACGTGGCCCATCGGATGCTCGCCGGCGAGATCACCGGGAAGGCGGGAGAGACCTTTGAGGCCGGCCGGTTGGGCGAGTACACCATCCAGGCCGACGGCGACGACGTGTACATCGTGCTCGGGCCTCCGTTCCGCTTCAACGCGGAGAACATCGACGAGTGGGCGAAGGTGTACTGATCGTGTGAAGGCCGGAGATGTTCATGTCTCGGCGCGGCCCCGCGCTGCATCGCCTGAGGGGATGCTCGTGTGGGGGCGGAGTGCGTGGGGCCGCGTTCGCCAAAGCGAGCGGAGGACCTGCGTTATTGGCCCTCTTGGAGGGCTGGGGAGGGTCGTGATCGCCTGATCGCACCTGCGTATAACGGAGAGGGTGTCCGGTATTATGCCGTGCCGGACGCCCTCGTTTTCTGCTAAGGGGTTACGCCCGGGCCCATGCCTCCCGCAGGAATTGCAGCGCCATCCGGCTCTCCGAGGCGAGATCTTCCCAGCGGCATTCCACCGAGATGCGCTGGTCATAGTCGATGGCCTTGAGCGTGCTCAGGAATTCCGGGTAGGGGTAAGAGCCACTGCCAGGATAGCGGCGTCCCGTGTCCGCCACGTGCACGTGAGCCAGCATGTCGCCAACGGTGGCGATGTGGCTCATGGGCTCGTTCTCCACGACGATGTGGTAAAGGTCGGCCAGCACCCTCACGGCCGGGTGGCTGGACGCCTGGGCCAGGTCCAGGGCCTCTGCCACCGAGTTGATGATGTTGCACTCCCCACGGTTGAGCGGCTCGATCGCGACCTGCATGCCCACCGCCTGGGCCGCGTCGCCGGCCCAGCGGATGAATTGGATGAGTTGATCCCAGGCCCTCGCCTGTGGGAATCCGTCGGGCACGTTGCGGGATCCGCCGGACCCGAAGACGATGACCTCGCCCCCCAGGAGGGCGGCGCGCTGGAAAGCAGTATGGAGATATCGTTGTACACGGTCGGGATCTACGTCTGGGCCGACCACCTTCAGGTCCCGAGGGAGCATGACGTTGAACGCTGCCGGGGGCAGGGGCATCGCCTCCAGGGCGGAGCGGGTGGGGGCCCACTCCTCATCGGACGTCTCGGGTTGCAGGTGTTGGACCACGGTGAGCTCGATGAAGTCGTATCCGGCCTGTGCGATGAGCGGCGCATTCTCCATTGGCGTGCAACATCCGAATCGCATGGTGCCTTCCTCCTCTCTGGCTCGTCCAAATGCGCCCCCGCCTGTCCTTGAGGGCGTATCTGAGGATTTACCGGTAAGATGCTTGCCCTCCCGCCTTTCTCGATCCTTTTCAAAGGACCCAGGCTGAGGTCGGCAGGTCGAAGGCGGGAGAAGGGCTTTTTCCGGGGGGGCTCCGCCTCCCGGGTCTCCCCATATCAGGGGCAACGGCATTTCTCAGATACGCTCTGAGGGCGCGTGGGCATCATAACGTGCGTTCCCGGGGATGTCAATCGAGCCACCACCAGAGCGCCGAAGGACAACCTGGGGGGAGCCAATATAGTGACATCGTGGCGGCTGCGAGGTGTCGTGGGGAAGAGCGGGGCGGGCCGCCGGGAGGACGCTACACAATCTCCCTTCCGATGAGGGAGCTACCGGGCATCTCCTCAGGTGCCGCGGTGAGGATATCCTGGTAGATGGAAGAACGGGAGAGATATCGGGTGCGGGCCCTTTCATCCAGGGAGGCAGCGCGCTGTCGTATGATTGTAGCAGCCTGTACCAGAGCCTCCCGCGCGGCTGCGGGCTGGTTCAGCCTGTTGAGCGTCTGGGCCAACCACCACCAGGCTTCGGGTTCCGCCTCCCCGCCCGTGGCTTCCTCCGCCTCCCGAAACTGGGTCACCAACGCTCGTGCCGCTTCCACGTCTCCTTGCTGTACCTGGACGTACGCGTACAGGGCTAGCGTCATCGTGTGGCCTGGCGCACGAGTGCTCCGATAGTAGTGATCCGCTTTTTCCAGTCGCTCGGCCGCTTCGGCCAGGCCGCCGCGGGCCAGCGCGCAGCGGGCCAGCCCTTCCCAAATCTGGGAGCGGAAGACGAAGGCGTTCAGATCCTCTTCTATTGCCAGGGCGCGACGGTACGCGGCCTCAGCCTCATCGACGTCTCCCTGGGCCAGATGCGTTTCCCCGGCGCAGGTCTGGATATAGGATTCGAGGCCTTGATCCGAGATGATGTGGGCCAGACGCCGGGCGTCTTCGTAGCACGCCAGCGCGTCCTCGTAGCGCCCCAGGGTGTAATAGAGGACGCCCTGGCTGGTCAGGCTGTACGCGTCCAGGCCCAGGTCCCCGGTCTGCGGAATGAGATTACGGGCCTCCTCCTGTAGGGCCAGGGCGCGGCCGTAGTTACCCAGGCGATGATAGAGCATGGAGAGGTTGTTACAGGCGATGGCCTGATGCCATGCCTCACCGGATTCCCGCCAGTAGGCCAGCGCTGCTTCCATATGCTGCAGCGCTTCTGGCAGGCGGTTCTGGTCCAGGTCGATGATGCCCAGTGTCCCCAGACAGAGTACCTCCCGTCGCCGATCTCCTATCTGCTGGCTCAGGTGTAATCCCTCCTCGCAACATACGAGCCCGCTACCAAAGTCACCTGTGCGCACATGACACATGGCCTTGATGCGCAGTGCATCCACGGCTAAGCCTATATCTCCATGCTTTCGAGCCAGGGAATGGGCGGCCTCCGCGCTGTCTATTCCCTCGCGGAAACGAGCCGTGCGCATGGCCCATTCCGCGCGGCGGAGCAGCACATCGGCTTGCCGGATGGGATCTGCGAGCGCATGAGCCAGGTTTTCCAATTCGGTTAGGTCCCGGGCCTGCTCCTCGCGTCGGGCCAGTTGGTTGTACGCCCGCTCCCGACCGCTGAGCGCGCGATATCGCGTCTCCCTGTCATGGGCGGGGATCATCTCCAGGGCGTGGGAGTAGAAGCCCACCGCGGCTTCCTGGGCCTGTCGGGATTGGGCCGCTTCTCCTGCCTGCAACAGGTAGTGTACGGCTTTCTCCCGGTCCGCGCTCTCTGCGAAATGGTAAGCGAGGGCCTCGATGATCTGGTCTTCTCGGCCGGCGTATAGATGCGCCAGCGTAGCGCCGATATGAGCATGCAGGTGGCGGCGAATGGGATCCGGGATATGGTGGTACACAACCTGACAGATCAGGGGGTGAGTGAAATCGTAGCAAGGTTCCTGCTCTGAGGAGATCGGGCGGATCAGCCCACGCAGGAGCCAGGTGCTCAACGCTGCGTCTACCTGCTGGGCAGGAGTCTGGGCTATGGCGAGAAGAAGCTCACGTGTGAAGGGCTCGCCCAAAACGGCCGCGATATCTAGCAGGTGTCGCGCGTCTGTAGGCAGACGCCCCACGCGAGTCAGGACCATGTCCTGGACAGCGGATGGTACGGTGCGGGGGGTAACGTGCCGGGCGAGACCGTGCCCGGACGAGGAAAGTTGCTCCTCCCGTAGCTGGTCTGCATCCACGTCCCAGCCTGTTCCTCTGGCTTGGAGGATGCCTCGTTCCACCAAGTCACGCAGGTGTTCCATGAGGATGAAAGGGTTGCCTTGGGAGCGGTCGTAGAGATAGGTGAGCAGCGATGGGATCCGTTCTTTGGGGAGGACCAGCCATTCTGCAAGGGCTTGGCGAATGCTTTCCTGGCTGAGAGGACTCAGGTGCAGGATTTGCAGGCGTCGTGTTCGCCCTAGGTCGCGGCATAGGAGGTTGAAGGGGTGCCCGGGTTCCACCTCCTCGCCCCGATATGCGGCGACGAACCAGATGTTCGCGTCGGCCAAACGATGCAGGAGGTAGCGCAGCATGTCCACGGTGTCGGCGTCGGCCCAGTGCGCATCATCCAGGAAGAAGGCCAGGCCACCTTGGGCCAGGGCGAGGAAGGCCTGGGCGACGGCTTCAAAGAGACGCTGGCGTGCGGCCGTGTCCTTTTCGATCGGGACAGGCGGCGGCAGGGCAGACGTGGCGCTTTGCAGTTCGGGAAGCAGACGGGAGAGCTCGACCAACCACACGGGTGCTAAGGATGACCATGCGTCAGGTGCCCGGTGCAGCAGATTACGCAGGGCGTCGGCAAAAGGGTGAAAGGAAGCGCTGCTGCTGAACTGATAACAACACCCGCGCAGTGCGGTGACTCCGCGGCCGCGCAGATACTTCAGGAACTCTTCCATGAGACGGGTCTTGCCAATTCCCGCCTCTCCTTCCACCAGGGTGAGGGTGCCCTGGCGTTCCTCCCAGCGTGCCATAAGCCAGGCATGTTCCTCCTCCCGCCCGAAAAAGGGGATAGGGGGGAGAAGGTCTCCAGGGGAACGATCGGGCTGGAAGAGGATGCGGGTGAATTGATGGGGGTCACGAATGCGCTCATACAGGCGAACGGTCTCTGGCAGGGGATCGACATGGAAGTGCTCCCGCAGCAGATGCAGGCAACGCTCATACTGAGCCAACGCGTCCGCACGACGGCCTGCCAGTGCATAGCAGAGCATAAGTTGACGGTGAGCCCATTCCGACCAGGGAGCCAGGGTGAGGAGGCGTTGTAGCGTGAGGATGGCATCCCCGTACTCGCCACGCGCGATGTGGATCTTGCAAAGTTGGAAGAGAACCTGGATGATGCGCTCGCGGTAGTACGCGCGCTCACCCAGGAGCCACGTTTCGAAGGCAGAAGCCCCCTCCACGTACACCCCTTCCATGAAGTCCCCGCGATATAGGCGCACACATTCAATGAGATGCTTAATCGCCTCTGGGGAGGCGGAATGCGTCGTAGAGGAGATAGAGGGTTTGATGGCCTTTATGTGTTTTTCGAAGGTTTCCACGTCCAGGGTGTGAGGTGCCTGATGATTGAAAGCGATATCTTGTCGGGAGACGTGGAGGTAGGGACATGATTCGTCGTCTGAACAGAGGGAGCGGCGGATATTCCAGACGGCACGGCGTAGGCTGCGCGCCGCGCGTGCTTGTCCTTGATCGCCCCAGAGGAGATCGGCCAGCATTTCCCGCTGGTGTGCGCCGGGGCGCATCACCAAGTAGGCTAACAGAGCGAGCGTCTTCGCTGTCTCGAGGTGAATGGGATGCTTTCCTAACCGGATCTCAGGCCCGCCTAACAAGCGGAGGTGTAGGATGGGTGCCATGGCCGTGTGTCAGGGTTGAAGTTTCCGATTCACGGTCCAGATCAGAATGAGCGGATCCAGCCTCTTTCAACGTTTATTCAACGCTCTTGGGATATGATGGAGTGAGTGATATCCGTCACGCAAGATTATACCCTCATTCCTTTAATCGCTCAAATGAGCCATCCTCGCATCTATCTTTTGTATGTTTGGACAGAACAGCGGGAGGGGCAAGACAGGCCCTCGCTGTTGAGGATCGCGTTGGAGGAGCCTCATACGGGAAGGCGATGGGGGTTCAGCAGTGTGGGGGACTTGGTGGAATTCGTGGAAGAGGTTCTGATGAAATGGCAAGAAGGGAGATCGACGAACCAGATATGAGGCCTTGTGCCCAATTGTATCGTAAGGAGGGCTGTATGCGCTGGCGAGATCGTCAAGGTAATCGTCTTTTCCTTCTCTTCGTCGTTTCTATATTAGCGTGTTTGGGCATAGGATTTTCCCTCGCCGGGCCTGTTTGGGGAGCTCCTGATGCTCCCCGGCCAGCACGTGCGTCACAGTGCGAATGGGAGACCATGTCGCTTCCATCATTCTATAAAAACATATACTTTTACGATGTCTGGGGTACTGGCCCAGATGACATCTATGTCGTGGGGACAGGGGGAGCCGTCGCTCATTACGATGGCACATCTTGGTCCTATATGGGAACTGGAGGAAGCAGTAATCTCGCGAGCGTATGGGGATTCGCGAGCAATGATATTTGGGTCGCTGGTAGCGGTGCTTTGTATCACTATGATGGTTCCTCTTGGTCATACATTGGCTTCTCATACCCAGATGGAAATCCTGCCCCCAGTGCTGTTTGGGGACGGAGCCCCAATGATGTTTACGTCGTGGGGACCGACTTTCGGCCCTTTGGAGGGGAGGGGACAGATGGTCCGTTTGTCGCCCACTGGGACGGTTCATCTTGGACCACAGAAGTGAATCGCTCGACCTTCTCCAATGGCCAACCCCTAAGTGCCGTATGGGGTGATGCGACCTCTGTGTTCGCCGGAGGGGAATCCAATTATATGCTGCGTCGCAATGGTTCGTGGGGACCCTTTAGCGCGCCTTCCGTCAATTTTATCCAGAACATCTGGGGGTTATCCACTAATGATTTTTACATCTTACCCTTCTATGGTGCCGTATATCACTGGAATGGAAGCACATGGGAGGAGGTGACAGAACTCTCCACGTGGGCACGATTGAATGATATGCATGGCACCTCGGCGGACAGTATCTTCGTCGTTGGAGAGGGGGGAACGATTTTCCATTGGGATGGTACTCAATGGCGTCAGATGGATAGTTGTACTACAGAGACTCTTGAAGGCGTATGGGCCTTTGATACAACGGCTTATGCCGTGGGGCACAATGGAACCGTGTTGAGATATGCGCCTTCCGCCATAACGCCGACCTCCACGCCTACGGGAACTAGTACACCCACACCCACGCCGACATCCACATCCACATCCACATCCACACCCACGCCCACGCCGACATCCACACCCACACCCACACCCACACCCACACCTACACCTACACCTACAAGCGGCGCGGTGATCGTTACCGACACGCCCACGCCGACGTCCACCCCGACGCCAACGCCGACGTTAGCCGCCGTGCGCGAGTATCGCTTTGAGGGGCGCGTGCTGGATGGTCAGCGTCCCCTCTGGAACGTGCTGGTGGAGCTGATGGGACGGACGACGGAGTCTGAGGCGTGGAAGATGTTGCAGAGGGTGCGCACGGATCAGCAGGGGCGGTACACCATTGTCTATCAGGAGGTACAGG
>JAADGJ010000078.1 GCA_013152435.1 Chloroflexota bacterium
GTGTGGAGATCGGCGACGGCGGATACGTCGCCTCCGGCGTGGGTGTCGCACTCGGCGTCGGGCTGGGCGTCGGGCTGGGCGTATCCGTTGGCACGACCGTCGGCGTGGGTGTCGCACTCGGCGTCGCCGTGGGCGTGTCCGTAGAGGTCGCGCTTGGCGTCACCGTAGGTGACGCCGTAGGCGACGGCGTCGCGCTGGCCGTCGCGGTCGGTGTCGGGCTCAGCGTGACGGTCGGTGTTGCTGTGGGTGATGGGCTGGGGGTGGCCGTGGGACGGGTACGTTCCCTGCAGTCGCTCTCGTCTAGGATGGAAACCGTTCCCGCAGCGTAGTTGGTGATAAAGACACGATCGTTCCATACAGATACCCCTTGTCCGCCCTCGGTGGCATCTTGCCGCCCCACGGGCACTTTCCCCAACACACGCCCATCACCCACATCCAGTGTGTACACCGCATCCTCCGCTGCGGCAACGGCAAACAGGTGGTCTGTCGTAGGGTTATATGCGATCACGTAGGGCGCAGCCGGCAGCGTGTATACCTTCAGCTTGCGCCACGTCTTCAGATCAAAGGAGATGATAGTCCGTTCCTCCCGGCTGCTGACGAACAGCCTGCCCCCCTCCGGGTCGACGGCCACGCCCCAGGCATCCCGGGCCACAGACGCCAGGGCCCCGATGAGCTGACCCTCCCGGTCCAGGATGGTGATGCGGCCGTCCAGATGGGTGACGTAAACACGTCCATCGGCGGCGGCAATGAAAGCCGGCCACAGGCTCACGGAGACGGTACGCACCACCTCGTCGGCCCTCGCGTCTATGATCGTGACACTGTGGTCACCGAAGTTGGCCACGTACACGCGATCGCCATCCGCGGCCATACCCCAGGGCAAGGAGCCCACATCCACGGCCCCCAGCAGCTTCGCCTGCTCCACATCGATCACGGACACCCGGCGGGCATCCCGGTTCGCCATGTACACCTTTCCGTTGGCATACGCGACACCGTTCGCATGGCCGCCAGCCGTGGAGATCGTCGCCAGCCGCTGCAGCGAGTTGGCGTCCAGAACGGCGACCGCGCTGTCATCAAACAGGCCCACGAACACCTTGCCGTCGGCGGCCGCCACGCCCTTCGGATGCGCCCCCACGGGGATCGAGGCGATCAACGAGGGAACACAGACCTTCCCCGTCCCGGGAGGTGAGGGCCTCGCCGTCGGCGTCGCTCTGGGCGTAGGCGTCGGCGAAGGCGATGCCGTGAACGTCGGCGTTGGGACGGCCACCGGCGTAGCCGTAGGCGTCGGCGTGGAGATCGGCGACGGCGGATACGTCGGTGATGGCTCAGACGTGGGCGTAGGCGTCGGCAGCTCCGCCGAGGGCAGCGCGCGAATCAACACCTTGTGGAAGGTGTCATCGCCGTCGCGAAGGCTGTTCAGTCGCACGTCCGATCCGCCCGGCAGACCGTTCATCAGCACCAGATCGTCCAGGATCCACTCCGCGATCCGCCAGCGGTTGCTACCACCCTTCTGCACCTTCCGCTGGTGAACCTCGCCCGCCGCGTCGGCGTACTCGAATGCCCAGCTATCCCGCCCCTGATCCAGGTACCACACTCGAATCAGATAGCGAACATCCTCCTGAGTGCCCCCGTACCGCCATCGATCATCCACATCCAACGGGATGTAAACGCCGCCCCGCGCCAGGTCAGTCCGACGGGCATGACGGCTATAGGGCTGCCGTCTGGCCTTCGATGGCAGATCCTCCCTGACCAGATGCACCGTTCGAGTCCCCGGCCCCTCCAGCCGTTGCAGGAAGAACTCCCAGTCACCGGGGTCCCCTCCCATGCCCGTCCGGTTGAACATCAGAGGGGGATATTCACGATCGCGAAATACGATCCAGACATCCGTGGTCGTTCGCTGATCCACGCCCAGGGAGCGAGGCAGGAGATCAAAGATCTCCGGGACCTTCGCCAGCGCCTCCAACCACGGATATTGCACATCGATGAAATCCGCGTGATGGGCCAGGGCGTTCAGGACCATCCAGTAGGCGTACTCCACGGGCGCGTCATCGCCCATCGGGGCGCTGTAGGCGGGCTCGAAGGCGATCGGCACCTGCCGCCACAGGCGATCGGCGATATCCAGGGACTCCCAACCCGCGCTGTGCTGATAGCCGACAGCGTTGGCCTTGTCCGGCTGCAACCCGTTGTTCTTGTATCCGATCCCCAGCGGGACGGCCCATTCCATGATCTGCTTGCGCGTGCTCCAGGCTGAGCGTCCATGTGCGGTGCACGCCCCCGGGCCGGCCTGGATCCAGAGGGGCTTCTGCGGGAACGCCTCCGCGTACAGATTCATCGCCTCGCGAATGAAATCCATATACTCCCCGCACGTGACCTCTCTGGCCAGCTCGGCCGGATAATCGCACAGGCCCACCTGCTTGGTCGGCTGGGTCTCATCATCGATCCCTACGCCGATCCAGATCCCGGCCACCTGCGGGTCCTGGCCGTACCGGGCGCCGAAAGCCCGCACCATCTCCGCGAACGCCTCCCGCCACACGGGGTCATCATAGGCCGGCGCCCCGGCCACCGGACACCCCTCCGGCCGGAGGGCATACCCCACGCGCCTCCCGTCAACGGTCTCCTCCCGTCCCGCACGCTGATACACCCACTCAGGGGTGAAGTCCCGCAATCGGTCGAAGTCCTCGGAGCCGTAGATCATCACCGTGAATTGGACGGGTTTGGAGATCACCTGGCCGGACGCCAGCTCGACGGTCATCCCTCGCGCCTTCGCCAGGTAGCGATCATAGCCGGTCCAGTTAAACACCCCGGGAGCCGGGTTCACGATATCCCAGGTGAACTCGATATGCGATCCAATGGGGCCGTACTCCGGGTATTCCGTTCGGTAGTCCTGATTGCGCCAGTCATACATGACGTAAAGGATCGAGGGAAATCCCTCGCCGGATGCGCCCGGTGTCGGCACGGCAACGGGTTCGGACGCAGAGACCTCCTCCGCGGAGGAGGGCGCCATCCATGGGGCGGACGACACAGTGTGCTGAGGCAAACGGGACACGAGGATCAACGCGGCAAGGACCACGACGAACGCCAAGGCTGTTGCCAGTACGAGCCAGGAACGTGTGCCTTGTGCGAACGAGCGATTCCGCATGCCTCGGCCTCATATCGAAGGGATATCCAGGGTCCACGCCGCGCCATGATAGATACCACGACAATGCCCTTATGACAGTTTAATACTACTACGTTTTGTTGTCAAGAGCAAAAGGAATCGATACAGGAAATTTTGGTCAATGAGGCTGAACCTACCCGCACGAGCGAGGAAGATTCAGAACAACGAGGATTTCACTACACGAGATACGAGGACCTGCACCGAGAAAATCGATACAAACCAGGGGAAAAGGAGTTGTCGTCCTATGGGGCAAGCCGCCGTTCGCCCCATTGGTATCAAATTAAGCGATGCGGAAGCGTGGCCCCGTATCTCTGAGGTGGCTCGGAGGGGCAGCAGCCCCTCCGAGGAAACCTATTTTCAGGCCCTCACCTGCCCCGTGGGGCTGGAGGCCACCGGCCAAAGCCCCAACCAGGCAGGTAGAAGGCGAGAAAAAGAGTTTTCCTGCGGAGGGGCTTCCCCTCCGCACCTCCCCTTTCAGGTGCGACCGCCCGTGGAGGGGGAAAGCGACAGGCGAGAACCTCGCCCATGCTGTTCAGTTGATGCGAATAGGGCAAGCCGCCGTTTGCCCCTCATGGGGCGACCTCTATCTCAGCCAACGGGATCGTGTCACCCAGAGGACGGCCATCGGCATCGAACGTGGGCAGGCGGGAGAAGTCGCTCTCTCGATACATACCCGTGAGCAGACGATAGGTGCCCGCCGGCGCGTCGTCGGCCACCGGGATCGTATAGCGGTCTGTGATCACCTCACCCACCACCCAACCGGAGGTCGGCTGGGCGCCGTTCGCCGGATATCCATCCCGTTGCCCATACAGGTTCCCATCCGGGCCGACCAGATGATTGAAGACCTTGAAGCTCTCCGTCATCTCCCCCAGGGCCTGCCAATACAGGACCACCTCGATGGTCTCGCCAGGACGCACGCGGGAGCGGTCCAGGTCGAACCCCAACAGCCGGACGACCTCACCCAGCCGGGCGTCCACGCGGTGCTCCATCGGAGGTACGTCGAAGTTCACGGGACGAGAGGCCAACTCCACCTCGCCCAGGACATAGTACTCGCCCCGGCGGAACAATCCCTCTCGCCAGCGCAACAGGCGCCCATCGGCCGACTGAACTCCCACCCCCAGCCGGTAGCGCCCCGCGGGCACCCGGCCGGGGACCAGTAGCTCCGGCCGGTCAAGCACGACCTCCCCGGGCGCCCACCGGGACATGGGATACAATCCCCCCGCGGATGGCTGCGCGCTGGAGACCACCGGGCGGCCGTCCTCCCCCAACAAAGCCAGCACGACCTGGCCGTCTGAACCCGCCGCCCTTCGCGCACGCCACAGCAAGCGGACGCTCAGACGCTCGCCCGGGCGGATCCGGCCCATCGGCGGATCGTAGCGCACAAGCTGCACCCGGCCGGCAAAGCTCGCCGCCGCGCGGCGGGCCAGGATCTGGCGATCTCGTTGCAGTGGCGGTGGCGGGCCGATCCAGGGACCCGGGACTCGCGTCGTAACTACCACCTCTCGCTGGCCCAGGTGGGATCCTCCACGGGGAGTGCCGCCATGTCATCGGCATCGTACACGGTCACGTCCAGGAAATAGTCACCCGGAGGGACGCCCAGCGGCACGGGGAACCGCACGGGCGAGCGCATTACCTCGCCCGGGACCCACCGGCTGGTAGGATACAGCGGGCCGCCTAACAGCTCATCGGTCTGCGCCCACCGGCGGCCGGCCGCATCGAACAGGCCCAGCGAGAGGTGGTAGTTACGACGCGAGTCCCGGGTCCCTGGATCGGCCCGCCACCGCCACTGCAACGAGATCGCCAGATCCTGGCCCGCATCGTCGGGGCATCGTATCCCTGGAGCGACAGCACTTCCTTCCCAAGGGCCACCCCCACCGGATATTGCGGTTCCGGCCCCTCGAACAGCGGCTCTCGATGGGTGCGCCACACCTGCACCCGGGCGTTGGCCTCTCCCGTCAGCAGCCGATCATCTAAGAGCAGGCCGTGCGTCTCCAGCCAGGCGCGAATACGCCCCTCGGGATCCGTGACCGTATCATAGATGCGCAGCACCCAGACGCGAGAGTGGTGGCGGAACAGCCGCCCCAAGGCCGCCTCCGCCTCACCCCACGGCATGGCGTAGAAATCGGCCTCGGGGTCCCCCCACCCCAGGTCGGGGGACCCGTCCACGGTGCCCGTCTGCACGATGACCGCCCCCCGCCCGCTGGGAACGCCCTCCTCCGGATAGCTCGTCAGCCGTCCCTGCCAGGCGATAGGCCCGCGATAGTAGTAGCGAAAGGCGGTGTACGCGTATCCGGCGTTGATCAGGATCGCGTCGTCCGGGCCCAAGTGCTGGGCGATATAACGCACGCCGCCGCGTAGATCATCCGCCGCGTAGGCCGGATCCGTCCAGAACTGGTGAAGGGAAAAGGCAGAGGCGCCGCCGTAGGAGAGAAGTAATCCCCCGATCACCACGGCGCGCCATAAATCCCTCCGCCCGCGCGGCCTCCCCCAAAGACGCCGCAGCCCCCACGCCAGCACGATGTAGAACGTCCCCGCGTACAGGAAGACGTAGCGCACGTGGAAGAGCGGGGTTACGTAGGAGAACAGGTACAGGAGGGCCAGGGGAACAAACGTGTAACCGGCCAGGAGCAACCGGACCACCCCACCCGATAACGCCCCGTCCCGTTTCTCTCGATCGGGCCACAGGGCGAAGGAGTAGAGCGCCGCGGCGATAAGCAACGCCGGCCACACCTGTCCAGGCGTCACGGATTGCCCCAGCGTCAGCGCCGTCCAGGCATCGCGCAGCACCGACCACGCCCCCGTAAAGGAGCGCCAGGGGGGTACGGGAGGATTCGTGGCCTGTCGATAGAAGATGGGCAACCACGGCAGGTAGAGTAGGATCACGACGCCCTGCGCGCCCAGCCACCGCCACAGCCAGCCATCGAACCTCCGCTCTCGCCGCCACTGCCACAGCGCATTCCCCAAAACGAACAGGTTCTCGGCGACGAGCAGAAAAGCGAAGTAGTAGAGGGTGTACAGCCCGACCGCTGCCGCCGAGATCCAGGCGATCCAAAGGCGCCAGGGGCGGCCCGTGGCCCTCCACAGGCGGGCCAGCGCATACAGCGTCACCATCCCCAGGAAGGACCCCAGCGTGTACATGCGCACTTCCTGGGAATACCAGACGTGAAAGGGAGAGACGGCGACCAGGAGCGCGGCGAGGAGCCCGGTCGGGGTGTCAACCAGATGACGGGCGATCCGATACGTGATGGCGATGAGCAGCATGCCCCAGAACACGGAGAAGAAGGCCAGGGCGAACTCGGAATCGCCCGCCGCAAAGGTCCAGAGGCGCAGAAGGAGATAATACAGAGGTGGATGGATGTCTCGAGCGGTATGGGCGATGAGGTCCGCGGCACTCTGCGAGGCCAGAAAGGCGCTCACCGTCTCATCATACCAGAGGCTCTGCGCGCCAAGCTGATAGAGCCGCAGGAGGAACCCGCCGAGGAGGATCAGAAGAAGAACCCCGCGGCGCTCAGCCACGCGCAGACGAGCCGACACCCCTTCCGCTCTCATCGCGCCATCGGGTTAAGCAGTGCCGCCCTACGACTCACGCACATCGGTGCGATCCAGATAGGTCAACGTGTATCGATGAGAGCCGGCCGGCACCTGTTCCACGAACTCTCGGAAGGGCGTCTCGATCTCCAGGAGGAAGGGCTGATCACACTCCACCCGCACCCGAATGCCCACCTCATCCTCCTCCTCGGCCACCAGGCTGATGGTGTTGTCGCCCAGGCGAAGATTGCGCACGCCCACCGGCACATCCTCTTCCAACCGCCAATGCACCCGTTGCCCTCCTGCATCCACCTCCAGGCCGATGATCTCCTCGATGAGCAGGGCAATGGGGCCCGCACCCGACCACCCCACGAAATCGCCGGCCGCCGGCCGCCCCGGCTTGGGGGCATCCGGCGCATAATTCTCCCACAGCGTGCCCGTCGAGCGCATCACGGCGGCCATCTGATCCAGGTGCCGGGCGGTGGCCTCACGCGCCAGATCACCGAAGCCAGCCCGGCGCAACCCCTTGATCACGGCATAGTTGGTGGGCGCCCATACGGCCCCCTGCCAATACCCGCCATCCGGCCGATACGCGGGATGATCGGCCGAAAGGGTGGGGAATGGGTGCAACCGCCAGAAGCGAGCCGGATCCCGTAGGACCGCCACCAGTCGCTCCGCCCGGTCGGGCGGCACCACATCCGCCAGGAGCGTCCAGAAGGAAGCGATGGTCAACGCCGGCCACGGCTCCAGCTTGCCGTCCAGATCCCAGTACACCCCCGCCTTCTCATCCCACATATAGCGATTGATCTGCCGCGTCAGGGCGGCGTGCTCCTCCTGATAGGCCGCTACCGTCGCCTCCGGCTGACCGATCACCTGGGCGATCAGGGCCAGGCAGCGGGCGTTCAAGGCCTGCTGCGCCGACATGTCCACCCAGCGGGCGGCGAAGCGCGGCGAGTTATCCATCCCGCACCCCAATTGTGAGGACCAGTAAAGCCCCTCCGGGCCGCGCTGATGGCCGCGCAGCCAGGCATCGTATCGGGCCAGGTGAGGCCAGACGCGAGCCAGCCGCTCGCCGTCCCCGCTAAGCTGATAGAGCGCCCACTCCGCCCAGGAGAAGAGGGGCGGGTTGATCGCGTCCGCGCTGCCCTTCGCGAACAGGGGGGCGCCGTTGTTCCCCCGGTACTCCCGACAGATCCAGCCGTCCTCCTCCTGTTTCCGATAAAAGTTATCCAGGGCAGGGGCCACCGGCAGCAGATGCCAGGCGTAGCGGGCGAACATGACGATGAAACAGGTATCCCATTGGAAGATGTTCTCGGAGAACGCGGCGTCCAGATAGCTCTCCACGAACCCATTCTGCGGCGTGCCATGGCGTATGTTCTGAACGGCCAGCTCCCAGGCACGCCAATACAGGTCCAACCAATCCGAACGGCCAGAGGGCAACACAGGTTGAGGCAATTGAGACCGATACTCCGCAAAGGATTGCACCATGCCATCGCTCCCAGAAGGATTCCTCTCCCATCGACCAGAGCAGCCGATGAGCCCGTGCGGCGAAGCGAGTATAGCACAACCCCAACGTCTCCACCAATCCCATGACTTATACACGAGTTCTCCATGACTTCTCCATAATCCCCGGGTAAGCTGGAGGCGAAAGGTGATGGAACCACCATCACCGGACAGAAAGACACAAGGAACCCAACAACACATAAGAGGAGGTATGGCAATGAGGTTCAACTGGAAGCGTTTCGGGACGATCGCGGCGGTTTTGGCTCTGGTAGGCCTGTTCGTGTTCAACACGGTGGCCTTTGCTCAGGGGCCGACGAACGACTCGCCGGTGTGGCAGCGCAGGGGCGGCCCCGGATACGGCATGCAGGTGAAGGGTCAGTGGGGCGGCCCGCAGAACTCGCCGGTCGCCGTCACGGCGGAGATCCTGGGCATGGACCGCACGGAGCTGGTTGCGGAGCTGCAGGACGGTAAGTCCATCGCCGACATCGCGGGCGACCAGCTGGATGAGATCATCGACGCCCTCCTGGCCAAGCGCCAGGCTATCCTGGACAAGGCCGTGGAGGACGGGCGCATCACCCAGGAGCAGGCGGACGCCATCCTGGAGACGATGAAGACCAACCTCACCGAGCGGCTGAGCCAGCCCTTCACACCTCGAGGCTTCAATGATCAGCATGCTGGTCGGGGCGCGGGGCCCGGCTTCGTGGACGCCGACGGTGACGGGGTGTGCGATCACTTCGTCGATGAGGACGGTGACGGCGTGAACGACCTGCGAGGCACCTTCCACATGGGTCGAGGCCGGATGGGTGGTCGCCGGTAAGAGAGGCGAAGGACCTATCTCAAGAGGCGGGGAGTATATCCCCGCCTCTTTCATTTGTTCCTGGGCCGCAGAGACCATAGCGTGCGTATACTTGGACAAACTGTGCCCGGCATACCGCATCTTCACTGAAAAAGGATATATGGGATGACTTTACATATCCCGCAAACTGTGCGAGAATAA
>JAADGJ010000079.1 GCA_013152435.1 Chloroflexota bacterium
GAAGAGGTCAGGCGGTTTAGGAGATCAGGGTTGACGGGTTGTCCGTCCAGGAACCACACGCCGACGATGCCGCTCATGCGCCCATGCCGTTCATGCGGGCCGCTTATCGCGTGCCTTGGAGGATGTGCTCCTCCACCTGGGTGGCGAGTTCAGGCAACGAGGGGAGGGAGAGAGGCCGCGTGATCCGGTAGAAGGGCACCTGCTTTGCCAGATGGCCGCACTGCAGGAAATGGGATGCTCCTCCATCCTGGAGCAACCGGGTGGGGTAGGTGTGGCGGATCAGCTCGATGACGGCTTCCTGAGGGCGGATCGGCTCAATCGTCTGGGGGGCATCTTGAGCGAGCACGTAGATCCGCTCGAGCGGTCGTGTGACCTGGGAGAATCGCTCCGCCACGCGACAGCCCAGCTTCTCCTCCTCTGGATGGAGCAGGAATAACGAGTTGGCATCGTATCCCAACGCTGCTGCCGCCTCCTCGCTGAGCTTGAGTTGAGGGAATCCGGGGAATACCAGAGAAGCCTTGGGTTCCACCTTCACCGCGGTTACATCGTCAGCGATGATGGCGTGCCCACGAGCGCAAAGTGCGGCTGCCATGGATGATTTGCCCGCCCCCGATCCTCCCAGGAAGGCCACGGCGTGCCCGTCCACCTCCACCGCGCTGGCGTGCAGCACCAGCAGCCCCCTTTGGTAGAGCAGGATGGCCATGATGTTCCCTACCAGATAAAGCCGGAGCAGGCTTTCCTCCGCCCCGGGCGCCGGGATCACGATGATCTCCCGTCCCTCCCGGATCAGGAAAACTCCCACATCTTTGAGGGAGAGGACGGCGTCGTCGCTGGAGATCCTCCAATACCACTCCTGGCCGGCTACCTCGGAGGGGATCCCATCATCGCCTTGTAGCCGAATCACGACATCATCGCCGGCCTGGGCGGGTATCAACTCAGGCAATGGCAGATCGGACTGGATGCCCAGGCCGTACGCAAAGTAGGAGAACATGGGGATTAAGACCTTTCTGGTGTCAGCTAGAGGGTATCCTCTCGGACCTCTATCAGCTCCTTCGCCGCGAGGTCCTCGAGCAGCGCTTGCAGTTCGCGAGCACAGCGATCTGGTTCAACGTCGTACTCTTGGAGAAGGGTCTCCAGGATTTCCTTCAGCGTCTTGGGCTCTTGAATCAGCTCCCAGACGCGAGCTCCCACGGTCTCCAGGCCATAGTACACCCCATCCTTAAGGTTCAGGATGACGACCTCCCCGTCCAGATCGACGGAGACTTGATCCTGGGCTGCCGTGATGATAGATCGTTCTGTGATCATCGGGCTCATAGTTGTCGTGCTCTCTCTATATATGCTGGGGATGTCTGGTTTTTCAGCCGGTTCTGGTGTGTTCTGTGGCTCGCACCAGGAAGGCCTGCCTCATATTTCCGAGGACCTCTTGCTGCTATTCCGTGTCGTGCCTCTTGGTTCCATCGTGGCTGTAATAGTAGTAGCCATATCCGATCTCGCGCGGCGGCACGCGGTTCAACAGCGCCCCGATCACCCGGGCGTTGACCTGGCTCAAGCTCTCCGTCGCCTTTCTCGCCGCATCCCGGCGGGTCACGCCTGCGTCCAACACCAGCAGCACGCCGTCGACACGGGTGGCCAGGATGATCGCATCCGATAGAGCCGTGACAGGCGGGCTGTCCAGCAGCAGGATGTCCGCTTGATCACGGAGCTGTTCCAGTAAGCGTTGCATGCGCTCCGAGTCGAGTAGCTCGGCGGGATTGGGGGGAAGCGGCCCCGACGTAAGAACCCACAGCCCGGGCACGGCGGTCTCCCTCAGAGCGTCGTCCAGACGCGGCTGGTCATCGAGCAACATGCTGGTCACCCCGACGTTATTCCGCAATCCGAAGAGGCGATGCAGTTGCGGTCGGTGCAGATCCGCGTCGATGAGGATGACCCTCCGGCCAGATTGGGCCAGCGCGATGCCCAGGTTGGCTACGGTGAGGGATTTGCCCTCCGTGGGGAGAGGGCTCGTGATCAATAGCGAGCGCAGTGGCTGGCTCACAGCCATGAATTGCAGGTTCGTGCGCAGCACGCGATAGGATTCCGCGATGGCCGATTGCCCGTTGGATAGCAGGGGCAGCTGATCCTCAAGTGAGGCGTTATGCTTCATCTTGGGGACCATGGCCAGCGTCGCGAGCCCGAGGGTCTTCTTCACATCCTCGGCGTTCTTCAGCGTGTCATCCAGGTATTCGAGCAGATAGGCGGCTCCCGCGGCCAGAACGAAGCCGAGGGCCGCTGCCATCAGGATGGTCGCCTTCTTGTTAGGGCCGATAGGTCGTGTGGGTAGCGAGGCCGGCTCCAGGATGCTGATGGCGTTTGTGGCGCCGCTGGGAAGCTGTGCCAGCAAGTCCGCGTACGTGCGGCGCAGCGTGTTGAGCTTGTTCTGCAGGGCCGTGATCTGTCCTTCAAGGTCAGCGATCTGGCGAGCGCTGAACGCCTGGGCCAGCTCGTCCTGCCGTTTGGTGAGCTCCGCTTCAGTCTCGGCGATAGCCGCTTCGATCTTGGTGAGTTGTTGATTGATGAACTCGCGATGTTCCTCGATAACCCCGTTGGAGTTGGTCGGGCTCATCCGAACCAGCTGGTTGGCCAGTTCGCTGGCCACCGCCTGGGCCCGTTCCGGGCTGATGTCGATGACGGTAATCTCCAGCAGGTTCGTGTTGGGAATGGCTCGCACGTGATACTCCGGCAGCCAGGGCAGCCCCAACGCCTTCATGGTCGCGTTGCGGATCGGCTCGCGCTGGGCGATATCTGCGTAGGCTGCCGCCAGTTGTCGGGTCAGATACAGCTCGTTGCTGCTCGGGTTGGGATCCTGGATAGGACGCCCCACCATCAGGGTGGTGCGCGCACGGTAAACCGGCGGCTGTTGTTTTGTGGCCATATAGCTGGAGATCGTGGCCACAAGGGTAGCCGCTACGATCAGCCACCACCATTTGAGCAGGGGGGCAATATACTCTTTCAATTCCATAGAATCACCCGTCGAGGGGGCGTGAGCATTGGTCATCGTTTTTATCTATCACGAATAAGACATAAGGATCGGCGCATATGCCTGAGAATTTACCGGTCAGGTGTCTGAGGGGCTCCCTCAGCTATCAGCTCCACAGGGGGAGGTGTGGAAGGGGATCTCCCCTCCACGGAAACCCCGCTTTTCCGGCCTGCACTGCCCTTCCCGGCTCTTTCCACAGAGGCCTGGGTCGAGGCCGGATAGGTCGAAGGCGGAAGAAAGGCTTTTCCGGAGGGGATCCCCATAGCAGAAGCAATGGCATTTCTCAGACACGCTCTTAGGGATGAGTATCCTCTTCTATACCTCACGTTTCCGTGTGATGTTGCCGACAAGTATCATATGGTCGCCTAACTTTCCGTTCTGGTGACGAGACTTCATGGCAAGGCGAGCATGGATTCCGGATATAGGCCTCGAAATATGCATATATCGCTTGAAAGTATACCGGTTTGAAGGGTAGTGGGCAAATTGCTCTGCTCTCGCTCCTTCTTGGCTTGGCCCCAAGGGGGCTTATTTGACCCAGACCGGGTCCCAATCGTTGTAGGGGGAGTCAAGCAGCCGGCGCTGGTTGCTTCCGTCCGCGTTCATTATCCATAGTTGGCGCCGCCCCGTTTCCCGGTTGGACCAGAAGACGATTTGGGTGCCGTCGGGTGACCAGGAGGGGTGCTTGTCCCACTCCCAGCTGTTCACCGTTAGACGGCGCAAGTCGCTTCCATCCGGGCGGATGGTGTAAATCTCGTCGTTGCCGGGCTCCGTGGAGACGAAGGCGATGCGGTCGCCGAGCGGTGACCATACGGGGTCGTAGCTCCATCCAGTGGTAAAAGTCAGCTGGCGCGTCGTGTTGAACTGGTTGTCCCGTATGTACACCTGCGGCACGCGGCTGTCCTCCACCAGGCGCTCCTGCACCAGGAGCGTGAAGCGACCGTCCGGTGATCGGAACTCTTGGGCCCGGGCGGCTTGGTAAAGCCATCCCTGGGTGAGATAGGCTAGTCTCCCCGTGGCGGGATCCAGGGCGAAGATCCGAGGTTCGCCGGCGCGGTCGCTGAAGAACAGAATCTTGCCGACCAATTCGCGTGGCATGGTGGCCGGAATCGTGGCCGTCGGCGTCGGTGGCGGGGTCGGCGTCAACCTGTCCAGGTATAACAGCAGGGGCAGGGGAGTCGCCGTCGCCGCGTTGGGCGGCAGGGGGGTGAACGTGCCCGTGGTCATGGCGACCGCCGTGGCGTAGGCCGCGATCGCCCGGGCTGTGGCGGCGTTGGCGGGCGTGGGCGTGCTGGTGATGACGAAGAGCGTCGGTGTGGGCGTCGCGATCACCGCGTTGTAGGGCAGCGGCGTCGGCGTGCCAAATCGCTTGGCCCTGGCCGTGGCTGTCACCAGCTGGGCTGCCGCTGTAAGCGCGTTCTGTGGCACGGGCGTGGGCAGAATGATCACCGGCGTGACCGCCCCCTCCGGCGTCGGCGTGAAGGTGCCCGTTGTGATCGCGATGGCGGTAGCGCGAGCCGCGTAGGCGGTCGCCGTGGCGGCATTGGCGGGCGTGGGCGTGCTGGGCACGATGGGAGGTAATCCCTGGATCCAGGCCAGGGCCTGGGCTGTGGCCAGGTTGGCCGGGATCGGGGTGGGTGTGACGATGTTCCCCGGGACAGGCGTATAGGTTCCTGTGGTCACGGCGACAGCGGTGGCCGTTAGCGCTCGCGCGGCCGCCGTCAGCACGTTGGCTGGTGTGGGAGTAAGCGTGGCCACGATCACGGGTAGGGTGGGAAGCGGCGGTGGAGTGGCCGGTGCGGGTCCCAGGTTGAGTATGAGCCGTGGTGCCTCACCCAGACTGGCCGGTCCCGCGCCGCTGTCCCAGGCGAAAAGGGTGTCCTGTCCACCGGTTGGCCCGATGATCCTGACGATCACCTCGGTGGCGCCATCTGCAATTTGCTGTTCCAGCCACTGAACGGTCGAGCGGTCAAGCGACCAGCTATTGATTTTCCCGACCTTCAGGTCCTTGGGTTCGAGAGAAGGAAATAGCGTAACGGCGGCGGGAGCGTTGAATAACTCCTGGAAGTCCGCGCGGGCGAAGTCCGCCAGGGCATCAACGGCCAGCATCTGCACGGACCATGTGCCGGGAGCTCCCCTGTCCAGCCTGTCCGCTTGCAACCCGGTCAATTGCAGGATCCCGCCGTGAATGGGCGCCCCGCGCGGCACGCGACTCAAGTCGAAGCGAATCGCGGAGACGAAGACCTGGCCGTCGAAGTATCCGGCATAAAGGAAGGAGTCGCCCAGGTGGTTGTGCCGACGATCGTTGCTGGCCCACCAACCCACGTCTCCCGACCGGGGGGTGATGCTCAGGATCTGGCCGCCGGGTTCGGGTGTAGGTGTGGTGGGCCGGGTGGCTGTGGAAGTGAAGGTGGGCGTGGATGTTGGCGTGAATGTAGGAGTGGGCGGGACTTCAACCGGCGTTGGCGTAGCGGCCTGAGCTGGATTGGAGGAGGATGGCCCCATAGGTGTGATGGGAACCGTGGTGATGGCGGGCGTTGCCGTTGGTAGAAGGGCGGTCAGCCCGGGCGTCGCCCATCCTTGTCCGTAGACCAGGACAGCGGCAGCTATGAAAACCGCCAGAAGGGCGGCGAGGAAGGTGAACGCCTGGGGACGGCGTCGGGTAGGAGGCGTCTGCGGGTTGATCTCCTCTGGCGAAACATAGTACGGGCAATCGGTATGAGCTCGCGCCAGACAGTAAGCCTGCTGGTGCGATTCATCCGGTGTCCCGGGAGGTGTCTGTGCATAGCAGCGATGCGCCGCATCCGGTGCGGCCCACGCCAGCGTTCGATCAGATACCAGCCCCAAATGGGGACAGGTGGATGGAGCGATTCGAGGCATATCTATATATCTCCACGACAGCGCCTGTCTGGACTGTAGTACTCCTGGCCTAGTCCATAATCGGTGAGAAAGCGTTATCTTGGTAGTGAGAGTTGAAAGAATGAAGGAGCTTCGTCATGATCTTATGGATCCTCTTGTTCACGCTTCCCACCCTGTTTCTGGCATCATTTGCAGTCTCGGCTTGCATGTTGTCATCCGACATCAGCCGGGCAGAAGCCGCATCTGGCTGCGACGTTCAGCCCGCGGCTGCGCCGGCTGGCCTGCCTGTCGTGCCATCGACTCCCACGGTGGTCGTTGAATAGCGATGATGCTGTGCCGTAGCAAGTCCGCGGCGCAAATTGAGCGATATCGCTCGTTACCGGGTATTCTAAACCTTCACATAACGATGCATGCTCATCAACTTCAGCCCTGATAGGAACACAACGCAGTGTTCATGGCTGTGTCTTGAGAGAGACGAGAGGGATCGGTGCTCAGGCCGATCCCTCTCGTTTTATACTTCTATATCCAGGCCCAGAGCCATTGCAGTAGCCTCCCTGCCGGGGATCGGGCCTGTTCCATAAAAGTAGACGTCAGAAGATCGAGAAAGATGCGATTTGCCATCTCCGGGGCGATCCGGGCCTGGCCCTTTTGAGAACGGCTTCGCCCTGGGTTGCGCTTAGGAAGCGCGAGCATGCCCCGCTTATGGCGATGTCTTGTTTCACCGGCGCCACGCGCACGCGTGGCGCCGCTCTTTCCTCGCCCATTATGTCATTATACGCATTTCGCGAGACGGACTCTGGCCTGCTGGTATCCGCCAGCTTTCAATTCGCTTACAGTGCGGCACTATGTCAAGTCCACCTTGGTAAAAGTGATGTGGGGAGTGGGGGAAGGGGAGTTGTCTGGTGGACGTTCTCAGACAACTCCCCGAAAGCACCTGACAAGGACGGTCAGTTTTGGACCGCCGGGAGATAGGACCGGTATCGGGCCCGCATGGCCGTCAGGCGGATCTCTTGGGCCCGTGCCAGTACGGAGCGTCCCTGATAGGTCACGTCGCTGCGATATGGTTTGAAGGAGCTCAGGGTGATCCTCATATCCGGCGTGGCCTGAATCACCTGGAAGGTGATACGCGCCAGGGTGAAGGTGCCGGAGGCGGTGCTGTCCAGGAGCCCGGCGGCGTAGTGTACGCGCCCATCGGCGTTGTCGAACTCGTTCTGGAGGATCGTGCCGAGGGCGGTGCCCGGCGTGACCGACAGGACGCGTAGAGCGCTGGGGTCGAAGACGAGATAGGCTGCTGCCGCATCCACCGGCTGGGCGCCAGCCTGCACCTGGAGGATGAGGTCGAAGACCTGCCCGGCCACCAGATGGCGGACCGTGGGGATCGCCGCCAGGGTTACGCTGGGTTCGGGAATGCTCGTCTGTCCGCTGCCCACATCCTCCACGAGCTGATCGCCGGATTCGCCGAAGTTCATCGCCAAAAGCGAGAAGTCCAGCAAGTCCACGCAAGCGTCCTCGTTGAGATCCGCTCGATCGTCGAACCCGGACACGTTCTGACATTTTGCGAAGGCGGCGGCCAGGAGGGAGAAGTCCAGGATGTCGATCGCGTTGTCATCGTTGATATCTCCCTCTTGTAGCTCACCCAGGTATACGAGGTTCACCCCGCTGGTGAGCGTGACCACACGCCGGTTCCGCAGGGTGTGGCGATTCTTCACCCGTATGTCGTAGGTGCCCGGAAGCAAACCCGTCAGGGTGAGCTGGCCTCGATCGGAGGCGGTGGAAGCGAAGGTGTAACGAGGGCTGGACTCCCCTGGGACGGTGAGGCTGATGGAGAGATGGGCACGCCAGCGCTCATGAGGGGCGGGTGGGCGGCCTTGCAGCTGTATCTGCCCCTGGAGGGTGGCATCGCCGATGGCGATGGTTGCGCCCGCCGTGCGCTGGAGGACGGAACTGCCGTGCAGTGTGATGTCGCTGCGGCGGGGGTCTTGGGTGGAGAAGGTGATGGATGTCCCCGTTGTCCCGCTGGTGGCCTGGAAGGCGATCTGTGCCAGGGTGAAGGTACCGGATGTGGTGCTGCCCAGGAGCCCGGCGGCGTAGTTGATCCGGCCGTTGGCGTTGTCGAAGTCATTCTGAATGGTGGTGTTGAGGGTGGATCCAGGAGTGATGGATACCACCTGGAGCACGGCGGGATCGAAATCCAGGTAAGCGGCGGCGCCGTCCACGAGTTGGGCGTTGGCTCGGACCTGCACGGTGAGGGTGAACGTCTCCCCCGCGGTCACGGTGAGGCTCGTCGGTGTGACGATAAGGGCGACCTGGGAGCCGTCGATCGTAGGCGTGGGCGTGGGTGTAGGCGTGGATGTAGGAACAGGCGTTGGGGTGGGGGGCGAAGTGGGCGTGGAGGTAGGCGTGGGCGTCGGCGTTGACGTCGGGGTCGCCGTCGGTGTAGGAGTAGGGGTGGAGATCGCCGAGGTCGATCGGTAGATCTTCACCGCCATGTCTGTCCCCAGGGCGTTGACGGTGAAGGAGAGCGTTCCATCGGCGCCCACGGTGTAGGTGCTTGTGCCCGTCACTGTGCCGGTGTATGTGTCCCACCACTCGGCCGTGTAAGTGCCCTGCGGCAACCCCTGGATCGTCAGATCGCCGCTCACAGGGGAGATCGAGGCCCCGTTTGCCACGTTCCGCCATGTGTGATTGGCATTGTCGATCCAGAGCAGCACGCGACCCGTCTGGGCGTCTCGCACGCCCCATGCGCGCAGCCTGCCCGTGGGATCCCCCGTCACCAGTACCTGGGCGCTTCCTTGCAGGTCCGTGCCGATCTCTTCGTAGCTCCCGTTGTTCAGCGGCTCCCCTTGCATGAAGCGCTCATAGGTGCCGTAGATGGCCCAAAGTGCCTCATTCTCGCCGGTGTTCGTGGACAGGAAGAGCCGCGGGTACCACTCGCCGTCGCATGTATATCCGAGCGATCCCACATGGGCCCATAGCTTCTTGTGGTAATAAACGACCTTATGCTCATAGCTCCCCTGCGGCGTGTCGGAGGAGAGATCGGGATGCTGGGGTTGGGTGCTGGATTGTGCGACCCCTCCCTCCCCGCGCAGGATCGGCTTGTTGTAGTTGAACTGTTGCTTGTATTCTCGGAATCTCTGCCAGCATTCCCGTACGTATGCGGCGGAATCCGTCCATACGTTGCTGATCAGCTCACAGGATGATCCGCTATCGTTGCAGGACGCCCCGGTCTCATTGGCGTACCAATGTTTATCCGCATAGTCCAGCAGGTGCCCTCGCTGTGGATCGGTCCAGAAGCTCTCGACGAACCAGCCCCAGAAGGAGTTGGACACCAGGAGGGGGCGAGGGGATATCTGGTGGACGAATTCGGCGAAGGCAAACCCCGCCTCGTAGCTCTCCGTGGTCAAGTGGTTCTCGTTGGCCAGCTCCACGGAGTGTAGGGCTGTTGAGTAAGACCATCGGGCGATGAAGTAACGCGTATATGCCCGCTGATACCAACGAGATGCCTGCCCATCGGCCGAGTAGAAGTTCCTGCTGTACGAGGCGGGATCTCCGATCGTCCCGTCCGGCTGGAAGCGATTGAGCACCGCATCGTTCTTATGGAAGAGCGGAAGCTTATGGTAGACGCCATATTGCTCGGAGAGTCGGAAGATCTCGTCGAGCTTCGCCGCGTCTACCTGATCTACATAATTGTAGGTGTCGGGATCGGACCGGCTGAGGAGGTTGGGCCCCCATCCGCCGTTCCCCGTCTCGTCCCGTTGGAGTCGGATGGAGTGCATCCGGATGCTGCCGGGCTGCACGTTGTTGTAGGGGCTCTTGGCGTCCGTGCTGACGTATAGGCCTCGCAGGTAGACCGAGATCGTAGGGGCGTTCACGGTGTTGGTGTACGTCAGCGTATAGTCGTGCCATCCGTCTTGCTTATAATCGCAGGAGTCGTTGTTGCCGTTCGACTCGTGATAGGTGCTCGTGCTGGAGCAGATGTCGATCCTCGTCCCGTTGATCTCCGCGCGCAGCACTCGTTCTCCGGTGACTTTCGCCCGGAAGGTCAGCCTGTACGTCGCCCCCGGCACGGCGGGGATGGTTTGCCCGCTATAGTAGTAAGGGCGGAAACTGAATCGTTTGCCGGATGCCGTATCCACGTCGTCGGTAAAGATGTTCGACGCTCCGAACTTCCAGGACACGCGGAGGGTATCGCCAAAGGGGATGACGAAGTAATTCGCCCCCTCGCCGGTGGGGAACCAACGGACGAATTTGATCCCGTTCTCCCCCATCTTCCGGATGTTCGTCCGGATGCGATACAGGCTGTTGAAAGGGTTTCCCTGTTCGATGTTGATCAGGGGATAGGGGAATGGCGACCCGTCGGAGAACTCGAAGGATTGCGGCTCCGTGGCGCTCACACGGACGAAGCCCTTGCGGTTGGAGTCCACGCAGGTGAACTCATAGGTGGGCGTCTCGGTCGTGCCGCCGGCGTCGGTGGCGCGGATCTTATATTGCCAGGTGCCGACGATGTCCGGTGTGAATCGGCATCGCCACTCCGGTTCGCCTACGGGCAGCAGGGCGATATTGGATCCGCTGCCCACTTCTTCAACCGGTTGGTAGTAGAAGCACGGTAGGACCCTGGCGTTTGCCCAGTTCGTTTCCCCCGGGGCGAGGAATAGCGCGTCCACGGTGATGCCGGTCCCGCTCTCGACCCCGGGAGGCGTGTTTTCGTCATACGGGAAGTACATGTTCGTGGCGGTCGTATTGGTGATATCAAAAGAGATCTCGAACTTGGCGTACTTCTCGATCGGGCCAGGTGTTTGAATGGTGACCGTGCTGATGGTGGGGCCTGCGGCGATGGCGTTCGTTGGCGTGTCCTGCGCAGGGGCCGCCGGAGCGGCCTCAACCAGCCCCATGGTGATGATACCTATGATCAGTACTCCTAGTGTGAGTACCTGTATTCGTCTCATTTCAAGAACCTCTCGCCTCAGGATCTTCCGTTGGGTTGTCCTGAAGGTGTTGCTTTGCGTGTTACCGCCCGATGGCGGGCAGGTAGGATCGGTATCGGATTTGAGCCGTCGTCAGGGTGCCATCCTGGGCTTGTGCCAGCACGGACCATCCCATCGAGCTTACATCGGTCTCGTGGGAATCCGTGGCTGTGAGCCGGATGGCGGTATCGGCGGCCTCACCGACCACTCGGAATGTGATATGCGCCAGAGCGAACCGGCCGGATGTCTGTTCGCCTAGCAGGCCGGCCGCGTAGCGCGCCCATCCGGCTGTGTTGTCGAACTCGCTCTGGATCACCGTGCTCAGCGTTTCCCCGGGTGTGATAGACTCCACCTGGAGCACGTCGGGGTCGAACTGGATGTAGGCCGTTGCCCCATCGATCGGCTGCTCGTTCGCCTCCACAGCGATCGTGGCCCCGATGGTCTGCCCCACCCAGGCGAATGGCGCGTCCGGCACGATGGACAGGCGAGCCGTTCGCGACGGGAGATCCATCCGATCGGCCGAGCGGCCTTGCCCTGTCGCACCGGACTGGCCACTGCCGGAGTTTTGCACCACGATATCACCGGTCTTTCCGAAGTTCATGGCCAGCAGCGAGAAATCGAGCAGGTTGGTGCATCCATCCTCGTTAAAGTCGACCTGGCTGTTGTATCCTGTGTCACCCTGGCATTGGGCAAAGGCTCCTGCGAGGAGCGAGAAGTCCAGGATGTTCACAGCGTTGTCGTTGTTGGCATCCCCTTCTGACAGCTCGCCCAGATGCAAGACGTTTACCCCCGGATTCAAGGTGGCCGTGAGCAGGTTCTGCAACGTATGGGTGTTCTTGACCCGTATCTCGTAGGTTCCCGGCGAGATGCTGCCGATCGTGAGGCCTCCCTGATCCGAGGTGGTGGTCGTGAAGGTGTAACGCGGTGTGGTTTCACCAGGGATCGTCAGCTTTACGGACAGGTTGACGCGCCAGCGCTCGTGAGGGGCGGGCGGGCGTCCTTGCAGTTGGATCTGCCCCTGGAGGGTGGCCGTGGCGACGGTGATGGTGGCCCCTTCGGCGGCCTGGAGAACCGAGGTCCCTTGCAGCGTGATGTCGCTGCGGCGCGGGGCCTGGGTAGCGAAGGAGATGGTTGTAGAAGCCGCCTCCTGGATCGCCTGGAAGGCCACCTGTGCCAGTGTAAAGGTGCCCGAGGCTGTGTTGCCCAGCAGCCCAGCGGCGTAGTTCACCTGGCCGGTCGCGTTATCGAAGTCGTTCTGGATGATGGTGCTCAGGGTTGTGCCGGGCGTAATCGATACCACGCGCAGGATGGAAGGGTCGAAGTCCAGAAATGCCGCTGCGCCGTCCACGGGCTGTGGGCCTGCCTGGATCTGCACGGTGAGGGTGAATACCTCGCCGGTGGCAACGGTGAGGGAAGCCGGTACGATGGCAAGCGTTACCGGGACGTCCGTAGGTGTTGGCGTAGGCGTTGGTGTGGGCGTAGGCGGCGGTGTCGGTGTGGCCGTGGGCGTCGGCGTATTCGTCGGCACAGGCGTGGGTGTGGGCGTGGGCAGGCTGACGCCATTGAAGATGGGAAGTGTGACCCAACTGTAGCCTCGATATGCTTTAATGGTCTCCGCGAGCTTGTGGATGTAGTACAGGTCGCCACGCTCCATCCATGGGATATCCAGGTAGGAGGCCAGCGCATCGGGAGACTCGTGGAGGATCCAGGCCCGGGCGAGGAAGATCTGATAGGACATCTCAGGGATGGCGTAATTGTTCTCCTGCCCGAGCGTTTGTCGGCCGAACGCGAGATACCAGTCGGGCATGTTCTCGGCCACCCGATCCACGAATGTGCGGGCCCAAAGGCGGCTCTCCGGCCGGTCGGAGAGGAATCGGGCCAGTTCCGGCACCAGGCCGATATAGGGGAGCACCCCCTGGCCGTACCCCGGATGGATGATGTCATCGAAGCGGACCCCGAACTGGTTCAGATTGGCCACGCTGCGGACGTCGTGTTCCGGCCCCGTCCAGTTGTAGGTGTACAGGCGCCCGATCCAACTTCTTTCGAGATATCGCACCATCCAGTCGGCGCGACCCGCGATGTAGTCGGCTCTGCCGTACTGGTCGAAGGGCACGGTGCGGCCGTTCGCGTATCTTCGATACATGACCCGGCCGTACTGATCAAGCCATCCGCTTTCCGTGGGCAAAACGATGAAGTCGCGATTGTGGAGATAGAAGGAGTATCTCTCCAGGGCATATCGGAAGATGGCAGCTTTTGCAAATGTGCCCCATAGCAGAGGGATCCCTTCGACATCGTTGGCCTGATAGGCCAGCCTGAGGGCGCCTACGAGCCCCGCGAAGTGTTTGTTCGCGTCGATGATCCCTCCCCATCCATCGAACAGGCCGGTGCGATTCCCCGGGCATGTTCTCAGATCGCCATTGGGCCATTGATACCATCCAAGCGTGGCCCAGTCTTGTTGATAGAGATAGGGGTAGAGGATCGTCCTGATGGTAGACCAATTCTGTGCGACGGAGGTATCTCCGGTCTCCCTCGCGTATTCCGAGAGGTAGTAAAGGGTCTCCTCTGGGATAAGGTTGTTGACTTTGTAATGATTGATCCGATCAACGCAGGTGTTATGAGCCTGGACGACCTGCTGCATCTCCTCCTGATCGATTTTCCAGCGCTCTCGCCTGCTCCCCTCGTCGCTCCTCAAGACGGCGATCGATTCGGGTGGATAGTTCGTGCGCTCTTGGGTCAGGTAATTGATGAGGGCCGTTTTCTGTTGGCTGTCCAGTACGGGCAGGGCCTCGCTGAGGAAGAACAGCGTCTCGCCCGGGTGACCCCACGTGAGTCGGCCCTTGTGGAACCAGTACAGCGCGAAGCCGTTGGTCGCTGGATACCAGGGGGCGAGGTGCCCCGCGTCTAGCACCTTCTGCGTCTCGTTGCGGAGCCTTTGCGCGATCCAGGAAGGCTCTCCCGTCCCTGAGCTGGTGACTCTGGCCTCTTTGACGTATTTCCCGAGCCCTGTCACGGAGTACGTGTATTGGTCGGCTCCCTCAAATCCCACGTAGGGTCCGATCGCGGTGAACAGGTTTGTAGAGACCGGCTCTGTGGGGGTCTGGATGGGGAAGCCTTCCTCCCTGGCCAGGGCGAGCATGGGGGGCAGGGGGGCCAGCCTTGTACCCCCGCTTCGGATCGTGACGTAGTTCAAACGCCCCGTGACGGTGATCGTGTCCGTGGTCTCGTCGTAGGCGTAGGTCTCCGTAGCGGAGACGGGGACCTCTGCGAGGTGCCCGGCCCACCAGTTTGCCCTCGCGATGACGCTTTGAGGAAGCCCCGAAGTCCACTGATCCGTCTCGCCGACCAGCGGATATTTGTCCCCAAAGAGGGGAAGGATGGCGATTCGGCCCGCCTGTGAGGAGAATCGCACTTCAAGCCCGCTCGATTGCGGTGTGATGCTTACAGGAGACCGCTCAAAGATGAACAGAATTGGTGAGTCCACAGCATACACGGGCACGGGCAGGCCGAACTGTGAGTTCCAAGGGAAGTTCGTTGACTCGAATCCTGCGCCCGAGCCGAACCAGACGAGAAGCCAGGAACTGTTCAGACCGTCAAGCGGCAGATTCGCGATCTCAGATTGCGATACCACGCGATCCGGAGTGGCGAAGTAGCGGGGCTGTGGAGCCCCTCCGCCGAAGAACGTGATCGTCTGTGAGGTGGTCTCCGCGACCAGGGCGGGGGTCAGACGGCTGATGTAGAGCCTCAATGTGGAGGCGAAATCGACAGTGACATGTGACCAGTCGTTTTCCACCACGGTATAACCGGATGAGGAGGCTCCCGTGTATATGGTGCCAAAATCCAACGGCGGATTTTGGGGTGGAATCTGCGCTCCTGTAGTGCCGAAGGGAACGATGGTGTCGTATATGCGCGCGTTCTTCTGCAACCTGGGCCAATCCTGCAAGAGCACTTGGAATCCCAGGCCTGCGGCCTGATCGTTAAAGATGCCTTTCCCCTGTCCGTCCGCCTGGAAGTCCGGCCATCCTTGCGCGTGCGTTACGGCGTTTCCTGTCGGAAAATACCAGAAAATGGAGCCCGCCATGAACGCCAGCAAGAAGAGCCAGATGGTCCCCTTCTTCGTTTTTCCCATCATGGTCCACCTCACTGTGACGTCCAGGCCGCGATTTGATGAAACACGATATGGTAGAAATATCCATTTGCGATCGACACGCTGTTGTTCGCGTTGTTCACGTTATCTGTCAACTGCCACCACCGTCTAGGTACATCATTGGAGGAGAACGGATAGAACTGTCTGGTTCTCCAGTCGAATACGCCGGTCCACTGGGCGTTTGCCTCCTGGGTGTGGAAGAGATACAGGAGATCCCCTCCCACGCTGGCATTCACGTTTTCCGTGGCGTTCCCACCGCTGAAAGGTGGCGGCGGCAGGATGATGTCATCGATGAGCTGTGTCTGCAGGTTCAGCCGTCCCCATCCATAGCCGATGAAAATCCAGGGGATCACCACGCCTCCCTTCCCGTCCGCCACGGGAGGCGGCGGTGGCCCGGGAAGGGTCATCGCGTGGAAGTGCGGCGGGATAAAGGCTTGCCGCCCGTCGGATTCATTGAGGATAAATAGACTTTGCTCGTACGGATGGTCCGTGAAGTATTGGACCACGTTACTCTGGGCGTCACGGAGCTCTTGTGGCATGGGAGATCCGCCATACAGGAAATCGTTGTACTGCTGGATACGAGAGCTGTATTCCCCAGCGTTCCAGGTCCTGTTGAAGGGGGCGATGCCCTCGATGATGTTCGTCGTATGCGTCATCATCGGACGGATCATCACATATCCCTGATAGACGACCGGGTGATATTGTCGGCAGCTTTGGCCATACAGCTTCTCGCTTCTCCACACCTCCGCGCCCGTCTGGGAGTTCAAAGCGTGTACGTACATCGCCTCGTCGCAGAAGTAGACCCGGCCGTTGTTATAGGCGGCCGTGTTCAGGATAGGCGCTCCCGCGTCGAAGCTCCATTTCTGACTTCCCGTCTCCAGGTCCAATGCGTAGAAGATGCCTGCTCGTTCGCCTATGAAGACGGTGCTCTCGGCGATCAGAGGGGCGCTTGAGAATCCGGTGTGCCCTCCCGCCTGGAATCGCCATACCAGGGCCCCCGTTGCCGTGGCGACCGCATGCACGCTCCCGTCCAGGGTCGCGATGATCACTTTCCCGGCCTCACAGGCAGCGGTATGGAGAACCGCGCTACCGGCGTTGTATCGCCAGAGCTCCTGTCCGTTTGTCGCGTCGAGCGCGTAGAGGTTACCAGCCTCCGTCGGGACGAAGACCTTGCCGTCACAGACGATGGCCTGCACGTTGGGGCTAACCCGTTCCGGCTGGAAGTTACGGTACCAGGCCAGCTGGAAGGGGGGATTTACCGTCTCCGGTGTGTATCCCGTGCGTTGTGGATCATGTTGCAGTTGGGGCCACTCGCCCGGGGCCGCGATCTGGGTGATGCTTGTATCCGGGACGTCGGAGGCGGTCGGGGTGGCTTCTGCGTGAGCGGTGACGACGGCCTGTGTGGTGCTTGTGCTGGCGATCGCTTGCGTGAGCGTGATCGTCAGCAAGGTCAGAATCAGGACGATCAGGAGAACGGATCGTTTGGATCGTTTCATTTTCGGTGCTCCTCGTACCACAAAGTTCTCGGCCGGCGTCCGATTTTTTACGCGAGACTTATGTGTGGACGAGGCCATCCATGCAACGCAATGATAATAGCGACTAGTGGTGATTGGGACTGGTTCTCTTGTCCTAGTGAGTGGATTAGTCGCTAGTACTGAACACCCAGAATGGCGTCAGAGACGTTTGATTCGCTGCCGATGGGGCCTCGCGGGACGAATAGGGTGGCTTGCACACCTCGATTTAGAAACGGCCGGGTACACAGGTAAGATGCGGAAGGAAGCGATCCGTCGCCTTACGGGAACCCGCCGATCACTATTCGGTTGGATGTTAGCAGATGGGTCTCTAGCATACGGTCTTTTCTTGGAGGAGTCAAAGGGGAGGAGGCGCGTGGAAGTTCCATGTTGCGGGGGCGATCGGGGGGACCTGTGGAGGGTGATGGAGCTGGGCTTTGACGCCCTGACTCGTGAGGGCGGCTACCGCCGGAGGGGATCTCATAATCCCGCCACTGCCTTCTCTAGGACGGCGGGGGTATGGCGATCGCATTCCCTCTCTCGATTCTTTGCAATGGATCACTGTGCTTACAGAAAGAGGCGTAGCCGATTGGGCTACGCCTCTTTCCGTCGCGGTCGCATCGTGCTGGAGCGTGGGGTATGGGAGAGAATCTTATAACCGCCAGCTATCAGCTCCACAGTGGGAGGTGTGGAGGGAACCTCTCCTCCACGAAAACCCCACTTTTCCGGCCCCTACCTGTCTTTCTCAGGCCTTTCCGCGAGGGGCTGGGGCGAGGCCGGGCAGGTCGAAGGCGGGAGAAGGGCTTTTTTCCGAAGGGGTTTTGTCCCTTGGGCCTCCCCATAGCAGAAGCAATGACATTTCTCAGGCACACTCTTAGGACGCGCTATGGGGGATGTGGCGGAGCGGGGAACTACGGTTGGGATGGGCTCCAGCGTTGGAGCCCTTTTTGAGCGAGGTGGATCAAGGCCAACGCTGCAAAGGGGAGCAGGACCGCATCGACCGGCAGCCGATAGCGGATCATAGCCCAGGTGAGGATGTGAAGCGTGGAATAGTATATGGCGAAGATCAGAATCAGGGCCGGGGGAGTGGTCGCGAACTGTACCCATGTTTTGGGCTCGCGGGATAGACCGTTTCGCCTCAGGCCCAGCCAGAGCCCATAAAGCATGAAGGGGAGGAGGAGGCCAAAGGAGCCAACTCTCCCAATATTGTGGAGCAGGGTGGTGTCTGGCGCGGGCCAGAACTTGAAGTAATCGCCCACCCGGCTCAGACAGAGCAGCACGTAGCGTCGGGGATCTGCGAGTATAAAGCCGATGCCCCGACGCATAAGCTCGCGATCGAGTTGCGCCTCATTCAGTCCCCGTCCTCGCAGATCCTCCGGGATGGGAGCCGCAGCGAACTCCTGGAAATGCGTTCCGTGCATAGGGTGTTGCGCGGAGTACATGGCGTACCCGGCGTTGGAGTTAAGCAGCAGGAATTGCCCGTAGACACGATAATTTCGGATCGTGAAGGGCAAGATGCATAGGGCCAAGACCAGGGCAGCGATGGCGAGGGTGACAGCGACCGTCCGTAGCCGTTTCATGCGCCATCCCAGCCAGAGTAGCCAGATGAATAGCACGGGAACCCAGGGCAAGAAGGACTGGCGCAACAAAGTCGCGATGCCCAGGCTGAGGCCGAGATAGAGACCCTGGCGGGGGGCTCGCAGACGCCCTTTCTGAACTAGCGTCGCTCGCAGGGCCAGCGTCCGCTCAAGCGACCAGACCACGGCGATCAGGTAGAGGCTCTCGGTCATCAATGTGGCGGCGTAGAGGACGAAATAGGCATAGACGGCCGCCAACAGGGCGGTGACGAGGGATAGCGCAGGGGATGCCCCTTCGAATATCCATTTTGCCAGGCGGTATAGCATCCAGGGGAGCAGCGCTCCTGCCAGCACCGCCTGCGTCAGACGGACAGCCAGAGGGTGGACGCCAAAGACGGAATAGACGGCGGCGATGAAAAGGGAGTAGAGGAAGGACCAATGAGCCGTGGGGGTGTCCGGAGGAGTGAATGGATACCAACCGCGGTCGAAGCTGAAGCCGTGTCCTGTGATCAGCCGGACCGCCAGGGAGTGATACGAGATCTGGTCCTTTAAGAGCGGTGGAACCACCACTTCATTGCCGAGGAGAAATGCCACGAGGACGCGCAAAGATATCGACAGCAGGAGGATGCCGATCAACAGAGCGCTCTCGTGCTGATCCACGAGGGCCTGGAGGCGGGGAATCCAGGAGCGCGGGGCATGCCTTGCCCCAGATGGAGGAAGTGAGTCGGGTCGAGATGGGATAGCGTTCACGATGGGATTGTGTTCATCAAACGATTATAGATACGATCGACCTGCCGATAAACGGATCGCCAGTGGTAATGCTGCTCTACCCACTCGCGGCCATTGCGGCGTAGTCTGCGATTGAGCTCCTCATCGGTGATCAGACGCGTCACGGCCGCGGCAAAGGTCTCCGCTTGGTCGGCGATCAGGATGTTCTCTTCGGTGCGCACGCGAATCCCCTCAACCCCCACAGTGGTGGAGACGATGGGAATGCCCCATAGCCACGCATCCAGGATCTTCACGCGCATGCCGCCGCCCGCGTGAACAGGCACGATGAAGACATCGGCTTGGGCTAGGAAGGGGGTCAAATCGGCCACGTAGCCGGTGACCTCGATGCGAGGGTCCGTAGCCAGGGATTGGACCTCGGGAGGAGGCTTCTTGCCGATGATCACGAGCCTGGCCTCCGGTATCTGTTGGTGGATAAGTGGGAGCACCTCACGGGCGAACCAGAGCACGCCGTGCACATTTGGAGGCCAGAACATGGTGCCGATGTGTACGATCGTGGGCGCGGAGCCCGGGATGCGTTCAATCAAGGGCACTTGGCGCGGTTCGATGCAAATCGGGACGACAGTGAACTTTTGCGCCAGGGCGCTCCGTTGCTCGGGGGGATAAAGGGCGAGCAGGTGCTCTTTGTCCTCTTCCGTCACCGTAAGCACGGCATCGTACGCCCGGCACATCGCGGCCTCATAGCGGGCGAACGCCTCGGCCTCTCGATGCACGATCACGCGTCGCAGCGCGTTCGTTTCCGTATCCGCCATACGGCGCGCGAGCAGATAGACCGCGTTATGCTCGTCCAAAAGGGTGCGCGGCGCCCCATTGCGCGCCGCGATCCGCCCATATGCTGCCATGGATAGCTGATCAGCGTGAATGATGTCATATGTATCCATCTGCGTCACCTGACGCAGTGTGGCTCTCATCTCCCCGATCTCATCCCGGGCCACGACCATGGGAAGCCCGGTGAGAAGCCCTTTTACCCCTGCCCGGATGTTACGCCACAGGGAGCGACGCATCAGGACGGTATATACTCTGTGACAGATTCCCTCCAGGTGTTCAATGGCCTCCCGGCTGTCATCTGGGCGTATAAAGGAGACCAGCGTGACCTGGTGCTGCTCTGCCAGGTAACGTAGCATGTAATAGGCCCGCACTTTGGGGCCGGCGTTCAGTGGGTATGGCAGCACCTGGGTCAGGAAAAGCACCCTCGCCATGCAGGTCACTGCCCCTTGAGCTGGAGCATCACGGGCAACGTCTGAAGCATGATGAGTATGTCCAGGTACAGGGAGGCATGCTTGACGTAGTACAGGTCGTACTCCAGCTTGATGCGGCTGTCCTCAACGGAGTTCCCATACCGGTAGCGGATCTGAGCCCAGCCGGTGATGCCCGGCTTGACCGCGTGACGCGCGCGATAGATGGGCAGCTCGCGAGCCAGCCGGCCGACGAAGTGCGGTCGCTCGGGTCGTGGGCCCACGATGCTCATCTCGCCGCGTAGGACGTTCCAGATCTGCGGCAGTTCGTCCAGCCGTGTCTTGCGCAGCCATCGCCCCACGGGTGTCACGCGATCGTCGTCCTCTCCGCTCCACACGGGGCCGGTATCCTGCTCAGCGCTCGGAACCATGGATCGGAACTTGATGAGCACGAAGGGCTTGCCTCCCTGCCCCACTCGCTGCTGTCGATAAAACAGGGGGCCCGGTGACCAGATCGCGTTGCACACAGCCACGATGGCAGCGACCAAGGCCAGAGTGGGCAACGCTGCCAGCGCGATGACCAGGTCCATGAATCGTTTGACGGCAAAGTACAATCGTGTTGATGGCCCGTCGAGCGGCCCCAGCAAGATCTGCAAGTCCCGGCGGGCGTATTCCACCGGCAGACGGGCCGTGAGTCGTTCGTATATGTCCTCTAGCGTGCGAACCCGTAGGCCGACCTCTCGGCAGTCCAGCAGGGCTTCATACACATGTGGGGGCAGCTTTTGCGCCCCATCCAGGGCTACGATGATCTCGTTCGCGTCATGCTGGCGGGCCAGCTGCACGAGTTTCTGGACCTCACCCAGGATGGGGATCTGGTTATCATCGAGGCCCTGCGGCGTAGATTCCGCCGTGACCAGCCCCACGATCTGGTATCCGGTCCCGCGGAAGGGGTTCGCGTTGTCGGCACGGCTGGCCTGGTAGAGGGCCGGTATGAGCGCTCGCGCCGATTCCGATGCGCCCAAGATGATGGCGCGTTCTCGGAAGGCCGGCTGGTTGAGCGCCCGGGCGTAGAAAACGCGCCAGCTCAAGACGGCCCCCATGCTGAGCAACAGGAACCCAAACGCATAGCTGCGGGTGGAAATGGGCGGGGTCAGCCATGGGATAGACAGATACGTAAACCACGTAAGCAGCGTGGTGGTCCCTGCGCTGGCCAGGATCGTGGTCGTGCTGGCCGCGCGCGCCAGATTGTAAATGTCGAGGACCAGTCCGAAGCCGAACCACAAGCTAGATAGCGTGGCAAACCATTTGATGTGAGCCCATACCACAGGGATGGATAGCGGGAACCCGCTCCAGAGCGTCACCGCGGCGATCAGTGCCCCGTTGATGAGAAGCAAATCCATGAAGATCAACAGGAGCCTGCGTTCTGCGACGGTTAGCCGTAATCCCAGTTTGATTCGCCACAGCCTCTGGCGACGGATTGCTGGGGAAACTAATTCCATGTTATCGCTCCTCCTACATCTCGCTTCCCCGACCCACACCTGGGAGATGAGCTGATCGCTCTATGTGAGATATCATCCTTAATCCTTATATGGACTCTAGCTCACGAAGCGTGAGTTCGGTATGCTCCCGGCGCGACCGTGAACGAAGAAGGGGTGTGATGAATATTCGTTGTAGCCACGAAGTCGTACATCTGGAAGAGCATCCGGGTCTCGACGATCCGGCGCGTGTCGTACCAGGCCCGTCCAGCTTCCCCCATCGCCTTCAGACGATCGGGGTCTCGCAGCATTTCCTCCAATGACCGGGCCAGCATGGCCGGATGTCTCGGCTCCACGATCTGCCCTGTCACCCTGTCCTCTACGTATTCCGGCAGAGCCCCCACGCGGGTAACGAGAACGGGCTTGTGGAAATAGTAGGCTGCCGAGATCAAAGCGGACTGAGTGGCGTCCGTGTAAGGGAGCACCACAAGCCCACACCGGCGGAACAGGTCGATTGCCTCCTCATCATCGATGAGACGGTTCCGGACCTCGAGTTGTTCCGGCAATGGCCCGGCCCACAGGTTTGAGATATTCCCCGGCCCGGCCAGGACGACCTTAGGGCCATTCGGGGAGATATTTTCCATCATCTCGCAGGCGGTGAGTAGATCGTCTATGCCTTTATATCGCTCCAGGCGTCCGAAGAAGAGAGCCCACGGCTCGTATCTCACCGCGTCGGCCTGATGGGATAAGGCGGTGAGGTGTGTGTGGCTGAGGAAGAGGTGCAAAAGCGGTGTGAACGTGATGCGAGACCAGGGCACCCCCCAATCCAGCAGCCGGTTCCGATAACTCCGATTATGTACGAGAACGTGGTCGACGGCCCGGATGGTCAGCCAGTTCCAGAACTTGAGCAGGAATCCGTAGCGCGCGTAAGAGGTGCCGGAGTGTGGATCTAGATCGTGTAACGTGTGGATCGTAGGGATGTTCTGGTCGGTCAACGCGCGGGCCAACAGGGTATTCCACAGATGGGGCCCGGTGAAGTGTACCAGATCTGGGTGGATATGGCGGACCGTGCGATGGACGGCCGTCAATCCACGGCCATTTAACCCCTCTCGGGAGAGTCCTGTGTTCGTTGTCAGCACAGGCGTGTGAATGATCACCTGAGGGGCATAGCGATCGCGCGGCACGCGCTTTGTGGTCACGAGGTGGACCTCGTGACCCGCGTCGGCCGCCCGATTGGCCAAATCAGCCGTATATTGGTGCATTCCAAATGTTGGAGATAGCAAGATGTAACAGATGCGCATAGTTTCGTCCGTAACGATAGTTTGTGTTCTATCTTTATGGAATCCTGGGGAGAGCAGAGTTCCCTGACACAAATGAACCCCGTGTCATGTTTCGACGTCGACGCGATAAAGGCAAGCTATTTTGTGTGGCTGAGTATAAGGTATTGTATTGTGTGCGCTCTGTCAATGGGTGATGGCTTACGGGTGGCTTACAATGCACGGCGCGAGCGAGTGGGCTTTTGGCCGGCAGTGTGTCACATGTCGGGGAGTGCTTTCAGTAGAGCCCGGTACGTTTGGGCTCGAGTGGCCAGCTTCGGGGAGAACGCGGAGCCTATGGTGGCCGCCAACCATCGTGGCCAGTAGGCCAGCCGTAGGAACCACTTGAATCGGCTGGCCCGGCGATCCCCGCCAAATTTACGATAGAATTGGATCTTGCTGCGGTATAGCTGGATATACATGGCTTGGGCAATCTGAGAGGAGCTGGCCTCTCCGTGATGAATCACCACTGCTGTCGGCACCCACCATAGCTCCCATCCTGCCCGGGCCAGACGGTAGCACAGATCCACTTCCTCCGTGTACATGAAATAGGACTCATCGAGCAACCCAATCTGATTCAGCGCTTCCCGTCTGAGTAGTAAGCAGGCGCCCTTGATGACCTCGACCCGCCTGGGGGTCGTGTCGTCCCACCGGTGCATGGGATAGGTCGCCCTCGCCCGAACACGCTCCAGGAATAACAGCCGCCACAGCTCACGGCCGGGGGTTAACATCGGGTGGCAGGAGGGCTGCAGACTCCCATCAGAGTTCAACAGCCGAGCCCCAGCCGCCCCGGCCCTTGGATGGGACTCCATAAAGGCCACCAGTTCCTCCAGGGCTCCAGGGAGCACTTCCGTGTCGCTGTTCAAGAGGAGGATGTACTGTCCCTGGCATTGTCGGATGGCCTGGTTATTGGCGCGGGCGAAGCCCACATTCTCCTGGTTCTCGATGAGATGAACCCAGGCGAAGCGTTCTCGGACCATCTGAGCGCTGCCGTCGTCTGAGGCATTATCCACCACGAGCACCTCGAAGGCGCTCTCGGGTGGATGGGCAGCTATGGACTCCAGGCACTTCGCCAGCAGATCACGAGTGTTCCAGTTGACGATGATGATGGATAGATCTACGGGTGGCATAAGCGGCATCACGAAGGGGGAATAGGCGCGCCTGGCTATACAGAGGCGAGGGTCATATCTTCTGCCCGCGAGATACCATCTGTTCGATCGACACGAGGCCCCCGAGGAACAGCCATACCAGCACGCTGGCCTGAAAGCCTGGGAAGCCGATGTTGTATACGAAGGGAAGGATCCAGTCGGCGAACATCATCAAAGTCAGTGCTCCCGCCCAGGCGGCCAGCATCCCGTTCGTGAATCCCTGGATAAACCCGCTGGTGGCCTGAGAGCGCAGATGTAATGCCAGCCGGATGACCTCGACGGCGAACCAGAGGAACAACCCCAATCCCAGCAGCCCGACGTGTGAGAAGAGGTCCACGTAGTTGTTGTGGGAGGAGACGTTCGGCTCCAGCCAGTAGGCACCCCCGTATGCCAGCGGCTCCATCCGGGCGTATCGGCGGTACGCGGCGGGGCCCAGCCCGGTGATCGGATTACGCAAGGTGACCTGGACGACCCGGCTGATCAGGGCCAGGCGAGAGCCCCCACTCTCTTCCCACTCCGCGCTTCCCCCCGCGAAGTTGTAGATCGCTGGAAAGAAGATGACCAGAAGGATCAGCGCGAGTCCCACCAGGAGCCACCGCCAGCGTGTCCAGCGCAGCCAGGCCAGGACACAGAGCGCCGCCGTCACCCCCGCCCAGTTGGAGATCGTCTCGCGCTGGAGCTGGAAGGAGTACACCAGCACGGATGCCAGCGTTGCGATCAGGAAGAGCCGCCATCCCAGGGAAAGGTTCCGATTGAAGAGGAGCTGTCCGCCAGCCAGAGCGCTCAATAGCATCCAGAAGGGGGCTCGGGTCAGGGCGATCGTGGTGGTCCGGTGCACAATTCGAGCCCCTTCCGGGATGACCCGCAGAATGGCTAGCATGCCTCCAATGGCCAGGAAGGTGAAGGTCAAGCGTCGCAACGTCGCCTCATCACGTACCCAGTTCCCCGTCAGCCAGAAGATCCCGGCTGAGAACGCGAAGAGGGCCCATTGTGCCAACTGCACGATAGTGAAGTGAAAGGAGTAGGGCACTAGGGGATCCCACAGCGCGACGCCTATTCCTAGCGAGAGCAACCCGGTTGCCAGAAAGAGAGCCAGGGGTTTGGTCGTGCGCGATGGGAACAGATGCAATGTCCGCTCGCGGATCATCCTGAGCAGCCACACGCCCAGCAGCGCTGGCACCAATAAAACGGTCGGGTTCAGGACCACATCGGTGCCGGTTCCCAGGGCGTAGCGGGCGAGCAGGGCGCTGGGGATCACGGCGGCGAGGCCGACGACAGGATGCCGCAGCAGGACGAGAGCACCGAGAGCCCCGACGAGTAAGATGAACACGAAGGGGGAGGGATGCGCGCCGATGTAGAAGGCTCCCAAGAGGGTGAGGAGGGTTCCCCAGATCTTGAGCCGCCGGATAGCGACGGGACGCTCCGCGATCGCTCTCACTGTTATCCAATCACCTCTCGAATACTTGTGGGACGTCTGGACGCTTGCTTGCGTGTTTCACGCGTTGCTGGGGGAGGGAGCAGGAAAGCGCCGGTATTCGGGCACGAGGCCATAGTCATTTCGATGCCGCCGGATACGCCTCAGGTAGTTCAATGTCTGTGACGAAATGGGCTGGCGCGTGGAAGCGAATCGCGGCCAGCCGAGGAAGGCGTCGATCGTGGCTTTGGCCAGCAACCGCAGTGAGGCCGGGCGCCTCCACGTGAGCTTGAGCCGGCTGCCGAGGAAATGCAGTGTCTCCTGAATCCAATACGGCCAGGGATAGAACGTCCATACATACCAGAGGTAGTTACGCAAGCCATAATAAGTGACCGGGCGGTAGACGGATCCCGTGGGACGGCAATGCCATACCTCCAACGAGGGGAAGTATCGGACCTGCCATCCGGCCTCGATCAGGCGCGTGCATAGATGAAGCTCTAGCCAGGAGCGGAAGAAGTGAAACGGGTAGTATCCCACCTGACGTAGGGCCTCCATCCGGAGGCCGGCCCCGGTCCCGTTATATGCGGCGGTAGGAAATCCTCTGGCCGGATCCCCCTCCGGAATGAATTGGGGGCTATCGTACGCGATGCGCCCGGTGTCCTTCATGCGGATGGTGCATGCCACGGCCCCCAGGGATGGATCGGACTCGAACCGATCGACGATCTGCGAGATCCAGTCCGGGCTGGCGGGCAAACCATCGTCGTCGATGACGATCACGTACTCTCCATTGGCGTTCGCCAGGCCGAAGTTGTAGGACACCATGCCGAAGTTCTGGGGGCATCGGAGCACTTTGACATCCGGGTATCTGGAGCGGACGATCTCTACGGTGTTATCCGCGGAGTTGTTGTCCACCAGAATGACTTCATAATGAGCGTAATCCTGAGCGGAAAGCGCCTCCAGGAGCTCCAATACGCTCTGGCAGCGATTGTAAGTCAATGTGACGACGCTAACCAGGGGGGGCAAGGGGCTCTCCTCTGGGCGCCGATCGCCCCTGGTCGGCCGAGGTGACGGTGCCCTACTCATATCCTTGTCCCGTTCTCCCGCGGAAAAAGTCGATGATGCCTCGAATCAGGGCATCTCGCTCCGCCTTTTTCCCTCGCCATTTCGGCCTCAGCGTCCAGGTCAATGCGGTCAGTAGATGACGTAGCAGGACCGCGCTGAGGCGCGCGATCCCGCCGCGGTGCTTGGCGATGAGCATCAGCGAGTTCCGGGTCATGTAATACGTCGTGCGGGGCAATTCGTCGGCGCGAACGTGATGACTGCGGTGCCATACGCGAGCTTGCGGAACGTAGAGGATCTTATATCCCAGGCGTCTCGCCCGGAGACACCAATCGACGTCCTCGCGGTATAGGAAGAATCGATCATCCAGAAGCCCAACCTGGCTCAGCGCCGCGGCTCGGATCAGCACCGCGGCCCCGATCACGTAGTCGACCTCCTCTAGCTTGTCGAACTGTCCCTCGTCCGGCTCGTCCAGGCCCCGTTGGTGAGAGCGCCATAAAAGGTCGAGGGTGGCGCCAGCCGACTGAATTCGGTCGGGATGGTCCAAATGATAGATCTTGGGGCCCAGAAAGGCTGCTTCCGGGTGTTGCTCTGCGGCGGTGACGAGATGTCGCAGCGCGTCCGGCGCGATGGTCACGTCGTTGTTGAGCAAGAAGATGTACCGAGGAGACAGGCCCAGCGCATGTTGGATACCCGCGTTGTTGCCTCCTGCGTATCCCAGATTCCTCTCCAGCGCCAGCAGATGGACTTGCGGATATCGTTCCCGGATGGCCGCCACCGAGCTGTCTGTGGATCCATTGTCCACGACGATGATCGTGAGGTCCGGATACTGCGCCTCCGTCACTGAGCGCAGGCACCTTAAGGTATAAGCGGCGTTGTTCCAGTTCAGGATGACGACGCAGACCGGGGGGAGCCTATCGGGGCTGCTCATAGGCGATTTCCCCGACCGGGACCCGGGGAGTGATGAGCTGTTCATAGATGGCCGTTAGCTCGCGTACCTCCTCCTCGATCCGCCTGACCGGTGGGATGCCCTCCCGTAGCCTGTCTAGCAAAGCGGGAGTTTGCAGGATCCTGCGGATTTGGCGGGCCAGGTCTGGCACACTGGCGCGCTCAAAGAGCAATCCGTTGACCTCGTGACGAACGAATTCGCTCATCCCGCCCAGATTCGTCGCGATGACCGGGGTTTGGGTGGCAAAAGCTTCCTGGATAACCAAGGGGTTGTTTTCATACCAGAGTGACGGCACGACCAGTACGTCGATCTGAGACAGGACCTCCCCCAGCCGGTCATGGTCAAATGCTCCCATGAATTGGATACCCGGATGATGGGCGGCCATCTCCTGGAGCTGAAGGGAGTAAGCGGGCGATTTCCCCAGGGCACCGAAGATGCTCAAGCTGGCCTCCTCACCTGAGACCGCCTCCCTGAACGCCTGAACGAGAACGTGAACCCCTTTGATGAACGAGATCTGCCCAATATACCCGAACCGGATCTTCCCTGAGGGCGTCTTTCCCGGATAACCCTGGAGCCATGACAGATCATGGCCATATGGAAGAACCTGGATGGGGAAGGAGAACCCATTCAGGTGGAAGATGTCTTTCAAGAAGGAAGAGGGAGCGATCACGTGGTCGGCCAGCGCCAATGTGGAGCGCAAGAAGGCTTTCCGGTGCGTTATGTTGATCCCCATACCGCGCAGCCCTCGCCATCGCGTCAGGCTGGGATAGCGGCTGAGCATGGATAGAAAGCGGGTCACCACTGGCTGTGGCAACACCTTCGAGGGGAAGGAGTACACCTTGGCATTTCGCAGCATGCAGCGCAGGCACTCCTGATCCGTCGTGCGCCCATCGCATAACTCGCCATCGCTTCGCAATAGATTCAGGCGGGGACAGAGAAACCAGAAGTCCGTCAGCGTGATAACCAGCGGGATATTCGCTTCTTTTACAACATGTATGGCGCTCGCGGAAAGCGTGTAACACGATGTGATGTGTACGATGTGCGGCCGGAATCGCTTCAGGTAGTCGCGCAGGTGTTGCGCGACGACTGGATTGTCGTAGAGGTATCGGTTCGGGTCGGGGGCCTTGGTCCAGTTCAGATGTAACCTGCGTATGGGGACATCGTTGTACATGTCCTCGCTGTACCCGTTCCAATGTTGTGGACCCTCGTCCCACTGTCCGGCACACAGGACGCGAACGGCGTGTCCCGCTTGCAGAAGGGCGTGTGCAATGCCATACGTGTAATTCTCGGTTCCCGCCGTGTGTGTGGGCGGGAAGAAATTCGATATGAAGAGGATTTTCATGAGTGTTTCAGTCTCAATGCAGCGCGCTGCTCCTTTAAGGCATCCAGAAGGCGACGCCCCAGGAGTGATTTGAGGAACTTGGAGACGACCTGTCGATGCCGGAGCGCCACGGGAGGATAGGCCATGATGGCCCGTAACAGGAAGCCTCGGGTTTGCCCCATGTGCCGACATCCATAGGCCAGAAGCCCCAGGGCCAGATAGGCATGTCCGTAGGCCTCGGAGCGTATCCTCTGAAGCTCTGTAGGCAGAACGTCGTCCTCGAACACCGCCTGCAGGCTTCCCAGCATGTCTTGGACGCTTCGATTCAGGTCCAGATGGCTGAAGACCCCGTGGAATCCGGGCGGTTGATGGGCGCAGCCGATCTCATAGAAAGCATCCAGCTTGCTCGCGAGCTGTGGATATACGGTGAAGGCTCGCCTCAGGTATTCCTGTGCCTGAAGCCTGTGTCCCTGTTGCAGGTGGGCCAACGCCATGTTCAGATAGAGTCCCCCGTAAGCGCGGCGCCGAATTGGAGGCCAGGTGGCGGGATCCCCCTCTTCTGGGCCGAAGTGCTTTTGGACCACGGCGCGCCTGGCCGTCGCCATACGCTCCAGGTCCGCCGTCATGTTGCGCCCGTGGATCCGATATCGAACCAATGCCTGGGGCACGCCGACCATCTGGTATCGGGGCAGGATCCGCAGCCACATATCCCAGTCCTCGCAGGCACGCAGGCTTTCATCGAAGAGCCCGACATGGTCGAAGCAAGCCCGGCGCACGATCACGCCGCAAACGTTCAGAAAGTTCGAATAGGCGAGTGTGGCATACAGTTGATCCGGCGGCACGGTCTTGATGGCGATCTGGGGGAGTTCCTTCCCGTGGGCGTCCACGTAGCGCCATCCGCAATAGGCGGCTCCGATCGATTCGTCGCTTTGCAGGGCCGGGACCATCGTGGCCAGGTATTCAGGCGCCCACTTATCATCGGCATCCAGCAGGGCGATGATCTCGCCCTCGGCGATGCGGATACCTGTATTGCGCGCCGCGGAGAGCCCACGGTTCTCCTGCCAGACGTAGCGCACCCGATCCCCGAAGGTGCTCACAACCTGGGGGGTGGAATCCGTCGACCCGTCATCGATCACGATGATTTCGAGATCCTGGTAGGTCTGATCCAGGGCGCTTTGAATGGCCTCCCCCAGGTAGCGGGCGTGGTTGTATGTGGGGATGATCACGCTAACTTTCGGCATATCGCGTCTCGGTCGGATAAATGCGTGCCAGTCGCTTCAGCCGTTGGATATGTCTGCGTCCCAGGATGGCGCGCACAAGCCACAGGACCCAGTCCGTGTGCCACAGGACAGGGGGCCACGCGGCGAGGCCGCTCAGCAGGAATCGACGTGTGGACGCCATGTCCTGGAGCACGGAGTAAGCCAATCGGGCGAGGGCCAGGTAGGCCCATCCATAGGCGCTGGCTCGCTGATCCCGTACAGCGACCGGGAGATCCCCGGCCGAGAACAGAGCATCCAGGGATCGGATGACCGTCCGCTCGGCCACGTCGAGGTTCAGATTCCGGGCGCTTCCCTCGTCTATCCGGCTCTGATGTGCACAGGCGATCCGGGTGTAGAAGTCCAGATCCCGCAGATATCTCGGATTTGCCCGGATCGCGCGCACGAACTCCGCCAGCGCGTCATCGGGACGGTTCACGCGCCAGGCAAGCACGGCGAAGTAGAAGTGTTGGTTGGCGTAGGCTTCGTCGCGCCTCCGGATCGCCGTAGCTGGGAGGTTCGGCTGGCGATAGAACGTGTCCAACGTGGCGAAGTGGATCTTTCGTCTCTTGGCCCAATCCAGGTGAAAGTTCCGATCGTGGATCCGGTAGAGGACGCGAGGGCGCGCGATGCACTTGAACCGGCATCCGTGGGCCGCCCATCGCAGCCACATCTCCCAATCGTCCAACCCTGGCGTGAACATCCCCCATCGCTCAAAGCACCTGCGTCGGATCAGGGCGGAGGAGGGAAGGATCGGGAACCCCATAAGCAGTGATTCCAGGAGATCCCCTTCCTTGGGCTCGGGGGCGGGCGGGATGGGGACCACCTGTCCCTCCGCATCCATAATCCGGAATTGCGTGTACACCACATCGGCGTCCGGGTGTGATTCCAGAACGGCCACGCACTCCCGTAGCATGTCCGGATGCCAGAGGTCGTCCGAGTCCAGGCAGATGATGTATCGCCCTCTGGCCTCCCGGATCCCCGTGTTTCGAGCTACCGCATTTCCTTGGTTGGGCTGCCGGATGATCGTGATTCGCTCGCTGGCGTAGCGCTGCAATGCTTGGGAGGTTTCCTCCTCCGATCCATCGTCAACGATCGTGATCTCCCAATGGGGGTACGTCTGGCCCAAGACGCTCTGGATCGTATCGTCGAGATAGGCGATCCGATTGTACACGGGAATCACGACGCTGACCAGAGGGGCGGAAGGTGTGTGCGACATGATCACTCGATATACCCCAGCATGCGGAGCCGATCGACCATGGCGGCGGCTTCCTCTTTTGAGAGGGCGTGGGGATCGTGCGGATCAGGGCTGCTGATCGGCTCCTCGTTCAGGATAGGATGATCTTCCACGAATTCAGGAAGGAAGATCTCGGTAAGGACCCGCCCGTCCAGATCCGCGGGGATGGGAAGGCCGAGCGCGTACAGGAGCGTGGGGGCGATGTCGATGAGGCGGGCTGACTCAACCCGATATCTCGATCGGATAAAGGGGGCCTTGGCGATGAGGATCCCCTCCATGGTATGTATCCCGCTCCAGCTTTTGGTGTCGATCGGCAGGGTGGGATAGATGATGGATCCCTCCAAAGCGTTGGACAGATGGTATCGCCTTGCCACCCGGAACAGGATGTCGGGGGCTGATTCCATGTGAGGACCCGTGTAGATCTCCTCGCGACGCCATATCTGCTCTACGACCGCCTGCCCCGTGGTGGGGTCCACCAGCGTGCTCAGATCGTGGATGATCTGCTGGCGCACCGCCTCATACTCCTCTGGCCTCACGATTCCCTTGGGGTTCCGTCCCGTCAGATTGATGACGATGCCGCCGATTGGGTCGGCCAAGGGAAAAAAGGAGGCGATCGTGTGGGACCACTTGATGCCTCCAGAGGAGAACTGGGCGATCGTCTGTCGGGCCTGGGTAGGTAGCTCACCGATGAGCCTCTGGCGCAGCGGAGAGGGAAGAAGGGACTTGGCGCGACGATACATGGTGCGGAGCAGGCCTTCGCCGTCGGATTGCCCCCACGTGGTCTGGTATCCTCGCATCTGGAGCCACACGTTCACGCACAGTTCCGTGGATGGTCGTGGCATGGCGCCGTGATCTGAGATTACGTATACCAGGGTGTCTGGCCCTACCCGGTCTAGCAACAACCGGACTCCTTCATCCGCCAAGCGATATAAATGATTGATCGCGTCGGCGAGCCACGTTGGCTTATCTTTTGCGCCTTGCGTCGTCGCCTCCGCGTAGCGCCAAAAGCGATGTTGAACGCTGTCCAGGCTGTGCAGATGGAACCAAAACAGGTCGAACGGCCCTTTCTGCTCCAGGAGCCGCGCCCCGATACGGAAATGGGTCTCCGTATTCCAGATCAGCTCCTCTAAATATGCCTCGTCGTCAAAGCCCTCCAATTGTTCCGGGCCTTGGTGACGTGCGAGGGGGCCGATCTCCTCGGATAGATCCGGCGGGTACGTGTAGGCGCGTCGATGATCGGGGGTGACGGGGCCGGATATCATGATGCCGTTGATCGGCCAGGCGGGGTAGGTCAACGGGATATGGAAGGCTCCCACTCGCATCCCTCGCTTCCCCAGATAGTCGAAGATCGTCATCCCCGCGTATTCCGTCGCGCTGGCCAGCGTTTCCTTGCGTCCGTGAGGGGCGTTCAGGTCGAGATGGCGAAAATCGAAGATGCCGTGCTTTCCTGGATTCTTGCCCGTGATCGCCGATACCCACGCGGCCGGCGACAGGGGCGGGATGGTCGATTGCAGCACCCCATGCGAGCCCTCTTCCATCAGCCGCGCGAGCGTGGGCAATTGCCCCGCCTGCAACAAGGGGGTGATCACGTCGAACGTCGCCGCATCCAATCCAATCACCAAAGCTCTCGCTTGACCGAAACTCATCTCATCCACCTCTCAACGCTCTCTTCACTTCCCGGGATGACGACTTCACTTATGCCTGCTCGCGAGGGGGGTAGGCATCGGGGATGGGGGCTCCCAAATGCGGCCGTTCACCTCCCATGCGGTATAAGGGACGTAGATTCCAAGCCGCTCGTTGGCGATGTCGATGTTCCCAGGGCCATCCACCTGAAACCAGGGGGAATGTCCTCTCGCCATTACGGAGGCATTCGATCGATCGGTGATGGCCACCTGTGCCCGGTATGCCCCACCGTATAGCTGCAGTGGTTCGATCCGCAAGGCGAACTCCCCCTCTCCTGCGAGCGTGATGTCGGTGAGCTGTGCGTTAGGCTGATTCGATCGAACCGTAAAACATGCTACCCCATCATCGCGAAAGAGGCGTATGTGGAGTATAGGCCTTTCGACAGGGGTATGCGCCCGATAGCGCACCTGGATTTTGGCGCCATCGAAGTATTCAAAGGCCTCTCGATGGCGTCCTTGTAGGTCGAGAACGGAGATGTCCGTGATCTCTAAGGCTTCCGATGAGACGTCATCTGCCTCATGCGTCGTCTGGGCAGCGATCGTCCGGGCTCGGCGAAGATCGTGCTCATACATGCGCAATACGGCGCTGGATTCTCCATCCTTAATCAGTTTTCCCCCGCGCAGATAGATGGCCCTTTGGCACACGGTCTGCACCATGTGCGAGCTGTGGGAGACGAACAGCAGGGTCGTCCCCGCCTGGAGCAGCTCGGCCATCCGATCCATGCATTTTTGGCGGAAGCCCGCGTCGCCCACGGCCAGGACCTCATCGACCAGCAGGATGTCGGGATACACATGGGCGGCCACGGCGAACGCTAAGCGCACGTACATCCCGGAGGAGTACCGTTTCAGCGGCGTGTCCAGGAAGCGCTCGAGCTCCGAGAAAGCCACAATGCTATCGAAGGCCTTTTGGACCTCCCGACGGCTGAGCCCTAGGATCGACCCGTACAGGAAGATATTCTCTCGACCTGTCAGCTCCGGATGGAATCCAGCGCCCAGCTCGAGCAGCGTGGATACGCGCCCGTTCACGGAGATCTCGCCAGAGGTGGGCCGAGTGATCCCCGCAATCAGCCTGAGCGTGGTGGATTTGCCGGCTCCGTTGGGGCCCACCAGGCCCACGGACTCTCCCGGAGCGATCTCAAAGGATACGTCCTTGAGCGCCCAGATGTTGGTGGTTCCCTCCTCTCTGTTTCGCGAAAGCAAGCTTGCTAACGTGGATCGTAGGGAACCTGTGTAGACGCCCAGACGGTAACGTTTGTGGACATGGTGAAATCGGATTGCGTGGCTCATGGTCCTCAGATAATATCGGCAAAGATCGGTTCAACGCGTTTAAAGAACGCGTAACCGGCGAGAAGCAGGATCGTGGTCGAGAGCGCCCCCGTGGCCAGCAGGGTCCAATCGGGGGGGCGTCCGTGTAGAAAGATATTGCGATAAGATTCGATGATCCCCACCATTGGGTTCAACGCGTAGAGCGTGCGCAGGTGTGCGGGCACCAGGCTGGAGGGGTATACGATGGGGGTCGCGTACATCCAGATCTGGACCGCCAGCGGGATGACGAACCGGATGTCCCGGAAGAACACGTTCAAGGCGGATCCGATGAGCGTGACCCCGACGGCCAGTCCCGTTTGCAACAGGACGAGGAGGGGGAGCCAGAGCATAGTGGCGCTCAAAGGGTAGCGATAGACCAATAGCATGCCGATGAAAACCCCGAAGGCGAAGCAGAAATCCACCAGACTGGCCCCGATCGCCCCCAAGGGGAGAATTTCCTTGGGAAAGGCCGCCTTCGTGATCAGGTTCATCTGATTCACCAGGCTGGGAATTCCCTGGTTGAGCGATGTGGCAAAGAAGCTCCAGGGGACTAAAGCCGCGTAAGCGAATAACGGGTATGGGATCCCGTCGGAGGGAACCCGAACGAGGACGGAAAATACCAACGAAAATATAGCGGCCAGCGCGGCCGGCTGCAGGATGGCCCAGGCGATGCCGAGGATGGATTGCTTGTAACGCACTCGTACCTCGCGTTGAATCCAGAACCAGAGCAACTCGCGGTGTGTCCATAGCGTGGTCAGGTGTTGCCTCATTGTGAAGGAAACTAACCCCTTTTCCGCCTTGATAGTTGCCATATGACTGCACATCCGATGACTAACAGGCTGGATGTCGCCCCGATGAGCAGTGTGAGCGAGGGGGGGATCTCGTTCGCTTGTGGCCGGGTGGTCTCCCAAGAGCCGGCAGGTGTGATGGTCGGTTGAACGGGCGTTGGGGCGACCTCCGTCGGCATGATTATGGGAGTGGGTGTGGGTTTCATTGTCGGAAGGGGGACGAACGTTTGTACAGGGATCATCGGGGCGGAGGTTTGTCCCTCCGCATACCAGATGTCACGATGATCGGCCTCCCATACCGCGTGTAACTCGGCTCCTCGCGTGATCTCCAGGGTCATCCCCTCCAGGCCGCCAGGAACCCCCTGGGCGATGTTCCGCCATCGGCTCCAGGGACCGCCGTCCCATTGGCTGTAGGCGATGATGCGGTTCGTCCCCAATCCAAAGACGGCGTGCACCCTGCCGGATGAATCCATCGCCAGGTCACCGCCGCTTAATCCGGATCCTTCCGCGGGGGATGAGAGTGGCAGAGGGCTGGACCAGGTTCGCCCGGCATCTGAGGACCAGCGATGGTATCTACCGCCCACTCCAACGCGCCCGGTATACAGGATATGTACCTGTCCGTTTCCGTCGGTCAGGATGGCGGTAACCATGTGGTCGGGAGGGGCGATCTCCACGGGCTCCGACCAGCTCTGGCCGTCGTCCGTGGATCGCGCGTAGAAGGCTCCGAGCGGAGGATATCCACCCGGCTGCGCCACCACGTTCCAGACCAGGTGTAAGGTGCCGTCTGGGGAGCTCCTCAGGAAGACCCCGCCGGGGGCGATCGTCGCATCCGGAAAGGAGGATGAGATGGCCAGATCAGGAGCGCTCCAGGTTCGCCCCCAGTCGGTGGAGGTCAGATGGTAGATCAAGCCGGAGGGCATACCGTACGCGACGTGAAGCTCGTCCTCCACCCCTAATGTGATATCGCCACCCACCTGTGGTGGTTGTGCCAGAGATAGGGGGGGCGTCCAATCCTGGGCGGATCGAGGGTCGGTGCTTCGGCTGTGACTGTAGGTGAGAAATTCACTGAGCCCGCCGTACAGGATGTGAATGCGCCCGTATGGATCGATGACCCCTCGGGGAAAGTCCATCCGACCCTGAGGTTGGGTGAGCACATCGATCGGCTTGGACCACTGGTCTCCGTCCTTGACCATGTAGAAGATGGCGGGACGGCTCTGGTCTGCGTCCTCCGACTCGATCTCGTTCCAGAACAGGTGCAGGCGTCCCATCCTGTCGCTTAGCAGAAGCGGGCGCAATCCCACCTCTCCATCGGAGCTATATAATCGGGTGGGAGTACGCCAGGTGCTTTGTTGGGCTTGTGACGGCCTCGGTGCGACCTGGAGCATATAGGCGGTTCCCCACAACAGCAGCACGAGAAAGTATCTCATCATCGATGGAAGGTTTTATCTCAATACCATGATGTCGTAGATCTCTGTGCGATGAGGCAGGAAGTCATATTCTTTGACCAGTTCGTACGTTTCCGTCTCCTTGGAATGTTGAAAGATGGAGACCTTGCAAACGGGCTCCAGGAGTCCTGGGTCCGCTATGTTATTCACGATGTGGGTGCTCCTAGACTTTCTCCTGCCCGTACTCGACCCGACTATAATGTGTCCATTCTCTACGCACAAGCCGCGCGTATATCCGCTGTTCAGGATAATCACGTCTGTTTGGTGGTTTTTGATTTTTCTTCTAGCCGACTCGCAGTAGAAAACCCCGTGATCTGACACGATCAACGAGTGTGGATGGTATATTCCGTTTAATATCTTTGTCCCTTTCGTAATGTTATAGACGTATCCGTTTGTTGCCGTGCTTTTGAGCTTGCCCTTTTGTGGCCCGAATGCGGATATGTAAATGTCTCCTTTGTGTATGGCAATTGAATTGATGTGATGGCTGCTGGTTGTGTTTCTACAGGCGACAGGGCTGCAGATCGAACGATCCAGGATCATGCGCATGAGGGTTCGTATTTTGGGTCTTTTGTGTGCTAGGAGCCTTCCTGTTGTCGTGATGATTACCCCAGCCTTATCTTTATATGAATATGGTTGCCATATGCTTTTTACAAAAGTGATCTTCCGGGATTTTGTGTCTACGTGATACAGAATGATCTGCTCCGTCCCTGTGGAGGCGACGTACAGGTTGTTGCGTCCATCTAGAAATATGGAGTGGACATCGCTTGCTTCCGGCAGCCTGGCGACCCATATAGGCTCCATTGTGTCCTTTCGGATCACGGTTATAGCCGGCTTCTCTTGACGATCATCTTCCGGTTGATTCGCTGCGTATATATGCTCGTCATCTTGTGTGATCCCTGTAAACCCCCTGTTTCTGATGAGGCTGGGTATCCACGATTGTTGTCCGTTCGTTGTGTCCAACACTACGAGATTCGATTCTGTGGTGTGAGGTGGCTGGTTGCAGAATGAGATGACCAATCTCACTTTGGAAAGGTTCTCCTTCTGTGATGGTCGTGAAGCGATTCTGTAACGTCCACGGGGCAGAATGGAAAGGAGCTCTGTTGCCGCCCCAATCCACTCTTTGAGAGGATCGGGAGCGTTGAATCCCCCAGAAGGTTCCTTTCCTCGCTGCCGCTTGTTTGTCCGGGCTCGCCCCGGATCTCACCTGGACCGAGCCCGGACAAACAAGGAGGTGGGGGAGAGATCTCCTACCCGAACAGAAGGTGGTAGAAACGGCGCAGGGATGATTTGGTAACGGCCGTCATGAACAGCGACGGAACACTCACGCCCAGGATGATCAGTATCGGCTGATAAAGGATCTGGTGTCCGAGCAACCAGGGAGCAACCTGCCGAATTACCCGGGCGAAGAACTCCAGCACTTTGGGATGGAGGAGATATATGCCGAAGGATTTACGCCCGAGCTGGTGAAACAGGTTGGAAAAGGGGGCGAGGACGTTTCCCATCGTTGCGAAGCACAGGATAAAGTAGAGGGCGTATAAGCCCCCGGAGATGGCGAGGGGGGTTCCCCGCCAATCGCGTCCTGTAAGTCGGTAGATAAACTCGGGCTCTACAATGACGAGCAGCGTAAGGACGGCGAGGAGGGCCAGGGCCTTCCTTTTAGATGGAAGCACCAGTGGAAGGATGCGTTCACGATGGAAGCTGAAAACGACCCCGAAGACGAAGAAGAAGATCCATCCGGGAAACAGCCATGGTGATGTGATATGCCTGATAAGGGTGGCGTGAGAGATCTTATCCGAAAATAAGAGAAGATACTTGAGGGCTATGACGGCTATCTGGACTATGGCCGCCCCGATCAGAGCAAGCTGCCATCGGGCTTTTACGGTGCGTACGACGAAAGGGGACAAGAGGTAGAATTGGCAAAGCAGGGGGACATAAAAATACGCTGATGTGGCTTGCCCCTGAATCAGGCGAACGAGATATTCGGTGAAGGGATACGTTTGCCCCTGGATCGCGTCTCCTATGAATATGACGATGGACCAAAGAAAGTAAGGAATCAGCAGGTTGGAGACTCGGCGCCTGATCATCCTCCAGTTGAGCATATTCTGCGTCCCGCGCGCGGCGTAGGCAATAAAAAAACCCGATACAAAAAGGAAAGCGGGCACGCTAAACACGGTCAGTTGTTTGGCTGCTAGTAATCCATAGTAAGGCAGGCTGCCAACCTGATCGAAGTTGGGAGGAGGCACATGCCGGTAGCGATCCACCCACCAGAACATGGCTGTATATCCCCATGATGCCGCGTGGTTGATGACGACGGCCAGGATGGCCAGCCCATTGAGAAACAACAGCCGGTTCTTCACTACGAGATCCTCATTGTTACAGTTGGATGATCTGGTAGTTTATCTGGTCATATCCACTGCCCCATGGATCACCACGCTCAAAGATCCCGATCCCAGCCTGGTAAGCCAGGTGGAGGTAGTCATCGGCTTCCGAGGGGATCGACATCTCGGCTGCCAGGAAATCGCACATGACGCAATCGATCGCTACCGGGTCAACAGCGAAGAACAGGCTGTTGGGCATCTGTCCCCCAAACGTCGACCACGGCGAGGGGGGGATATTGAACTCCTTGGCTCCAAACAGTCCATCCCCGATGGTTAGGATGGTCTTGTTTTGGATATGAGGGTTCTGGAATAGATCAACCAATGGGTTGTAGGTGGATGAGAAGTAGTCCCCTTTCGGATCGATATACGCGTGAAAATTCCCGGGCTTGTTCACGCTCCCAAGGTGATTCTTAAAGCCCAGAGAGATCCCGGCAAGGCTGTGGCGCTTTAGGATGGGCATGTTGATCACGTAGGTGGCGCGAATCAGGACGTCTGTGATCCTCGTTGGCGGCGGAGCTGGCGTTCCGGCGGGCGGTGAGAACGTGATGTAGGCCGCCGGGTCGCTGCTGCTAAATCCCGCGGTCTCCCGGCAGTGGGCATCGAAGAATCGCACGCCGTTGTATAGACATCCGTTCACAAATCGATCGGGCATCCACCGGATAGCGTCGTAGACCCAGATATCGGACTCCGCCACGCCTCGCTTCTTTAAGCCCCGGATAACGGCGTTTACGGGCTGGATCAAGGCGTCGATCTTACCGCTGGTGTTGTCACACACACGTTGGGCATTGTTGAAATTCACCTTGATGGCGATCCCCTGACCTGGGCGGTAGGAGGGCAGCAGGGCGGCCCACGCGTCGGCGACGGTAGACGTCCCGGTCAACGCCATAAGCCCTTGGTCAACCATCGCATCGACGACGTCCTGATCCACGTAATTCCAGTATTGGCTGTCCGTTCTATCCCAGTACGTGGCGTCGTTGCTGTGGACATGGACGACCGTGCCCGTCGTCGGCGGTGCGGCCGATGTGGCTGTCGGGCTGGGTGTGTCGGTTGGTGTTGGCGTGTCCGTAGCCGTGGGCGTCTCGGTCGGCGTGGGCGTATCCGTCGGTGTTGGCGTGTCCGTGGCTGCGGGCGTGTCGGTCGGCGTCGGTGTGTCGGTTGCCGTGGGCGTGTCCGTCGCGGCAGGTGTATCCGTGGCTGTCGGCGTATCGGTCGGAGCGGGCGTGTCCGTCGCCGTAGGTGTCGCTGATGGGGTGGATGTGGCCGAAGGGGTGCTCGTGGCCGTCGGACGGAGAGGCGTCATGGAGGGCGTGACGGATGCGTCCGTATGGTGCCAGATGTCTGGAAAATACCGGGTCTCCTCCGCACGGAAGGACAACACGCGGGCGATCGTTCCGGGGATGCCGACCACCCCGGCGGCGCCAGCTAACAGCTTTAGCAATCGCCTGCGTGAGATCCGGGCGTTCATATCCATGAATGTCGTCCTTTTGCCCTCGGTCCTTGAGTCGGCCATGCGGGAGTGGCCAGGAATCGCCACTGTACTATTTGGAGAGACGCATGACCGGCATACGAAGATACGCTGTGGTGCGCTGTTTCCGTCCGATATCGGTGGCGATACGAGCGACTTGCTCTGGCGTAAGCTCCAGCGCCTGGGCGATGACTTCCATAGGGACGCCTGCCTCGCGTCCCGCCCAGACCACATCCAGCACCTCAAACGGCACCCGGAAGAAGAACTCCTCCTGGGTCCCGCCGGCGCTGTACGTATCCGTGGTGGGCTTTCGTGCCCGGATCTCCTCCGGCACGCCCAGGTGCTGTGCCAGCTGGTAGACCTGTGTCTTGAACAAGTGCGCGATCGGGCTGACGTCCACGCCGCCGTCGCCGTGTTTGACGAAAAATCCCAGATCGTGTTCGTCTCGGTTGGCCGTGCCGACGACGGCGTAATTGCGTAATTCCGCATGGTAGTAGAGCATCGCCATGCGGGTGCGCTGCTTGAAGTTGGACGCGGCGACGATCTCGTAGTATTCACGCGGGGGGAGCCGCTTGCTGTATTCCTGCCCGTCTGGGCTGGTCACCTTCAATAGGAAAAAGTTCAGTGTCTCCTGTTCCAGCAGGTTCCCCGGCAGGACGATCCTGGCCTTCCAGCCGGGGCCGTATTCGGGAAACACGCGCCGGATCGCCTCGTCTCGACGGCGGTAGCAGCCGAATCCCTCCAGCGCCGCCGTGATGTCCTCCGTGACCGTCTGCACACCGTAGTGTTGCGCGACCTTCAACGCCAGTTGGGTGCTATCCGGGCTGGACTCCCTCTCCGGGAGGAGTATGCCGACGACGCGGTCGGTCCCGAAGGCTTTGACACATAGGGCCAGCACCACGGAGGAATCCACCCCGCCGCTGATGCCTACCACGGCTCCTTTGCGGCGGAGCCTCTGATGTACGGCCTGCCGAAGCCAGGTCGTGATGCGTTCCGTCTCCGCTGCGACATCCAGATCGAGAGCGCTTTTGTCGAAGTTTGCAATGGGCTGATGGGCGCTATGACTGTGACCGTTCATTTTTTCACTCTGTTGAGGCAGATAGTGCGGGCGATCCCGCCGGCGATCTCGACGGGGATGCCGTTGTGGATCACCCGGCGGCGCGCTCGCTTGCCGCCGCGATGGGCTGCGTGTGATCGACGACCTTGAGCCGATCCCAATCGTTGAAATTCGCCGGACGGAATCTCTTGACGAACTGTTCGTACACCAGCTGGGTCGATAGGATCCCCACCAGGGCCATGTCCTCGATCTCGCTGAGCGGCCGGCCTTGTTCGGCCTTGCGTACCAGCTGAGCCACTGCGGCGGGATGGAAGAGGTGGCTCTCCTTCAACGACCGGTCCGAGAGCAGCTCACGCACGTACTCGGGCGTGGAAGGGGCGAAGAAGCTCGGGTGGATAGGGGCCCGGTAGGGTTGTTTGGGACGTTTCCAGATGTCGTCGGGCAGAAGCTTTCTCCCCAGCTGCTTTAATAGCCATTTCTCCGTCAGCCCTCGCAGCTTCAGCCGGGGCGGCAACCGGCTGCAGAATTCGACCACCCGATGATCGAGGAAGGGGAAGCGTCCCTCGACCGAGTGGGCCATCGCCATTCGGTCTCCCTGTGAGGAGAGCAGATATGGGGAGAGGAAGGTGACGATCTCCAGGTATTGCGCTTGCCCCAGGTGAGACCAGGATGAAAAAGATGGAGGAAGGGGGATGGGATATGTGCCCCCGTCGCCCGCGTGTGCGTCCCGTCGGTGTTGTAAGAGAAATCGACGCGCACGTCTCATGTTCATCCAGCGGATGGCATGCGAGTAGAAGGGTGAGTCGGTATCTGTCAGCCCCTTCCTGAAGAAGGCGGCCCGATAGGCGCGGCCCCCGCGGTGGAGATCGGGCACGTAAGGATAGAGGCGATCCAGCAACAGCGGGCGCATGCGGGAGTCGGGAGCTTTGGCCCAGAAGCGACGGACCTTCATCTCCTTGAAGATGTTGTATCCCGCCAGGAATTCGTCGGCGCCCTCCCCGGTGAGCACGACCTTCAGCCCGTGTTCGCGCACGAGCTGCGAGAGGAGGAACATCGGGGCTGGCGACGTTCGGAGGATCGGGGTTTCCGTGTGCCAGATCACGTCGGGAAATACGCGCGCGATGTCCGCATACGAGCAGCGGGTGATCCGGTGGTGAGTGCCCAGGAACCGGGCCATCGCCTCTTGATATGGGCTCTCGTCAAACGCCGGATCATCGAAGGCGATGGAGAACGTATCCAGCCGGTTATCCGTGTAATTCCGGATCAGCGCCGCCGTCACCGACGAGTCCAAACCGCCGCTCAGATAGGCGCCGACGGGCACATCAGCCCGCAGTCGGATCCGGGTGGCGTCGATGAGCAGGTCTTCGAATTCATCCAGGTACTCCTGATCGGTGCGCTGGGGGGCGTTCCCTGGCGCGAAATCGAGCTCCCAGTATGGGTGGAGGGTAAATTGCCCGTCTCGCACCTGCAGGTAATGGGCGGGTGGGACCTCATAGATATCCCGAAACACCGTATACGGGGACAGCGTGCTCCAGAAGGTGAACACCTGCTCCAGAGAGGAGGGGGCGATCTCGGCGCTCGTGTCCGGATGGGCCAACAGCGCCTTGATCTCGGAG
>JAADGJ010000080.1 GCA_013152435.1 Chloroflexota bacterium
GTCATCCTGATCTCCTTGGTGTGGACGTGTTAGTATACGACTATGTTAGCAAACTCCCCCTTTCTTTGTAAACCTATATCAGGACGACACATGAGGAACGCCGCTGCTTCTGCTGTGGGGAGGCCCGGAGGGGCGGAGCCCCTCCGGAAAAAGCCTTTCTCCCGCCTTCGACCTGCCCGGCCTCGGCCTGGGTCCTTCGAGGTGGGCCGAGAAAGGCAGGTGCAGGTCGGAAAAGATGAGTTTTCCGTGGAGGGGACCTCCCTTCCAGCCCCCTGTGGAGCACGCAGTCTGAGTTCGTGGACGAGGAGATGGGAACACGAAGGGGTGGAGGCGCGAGGCGATGTCGGAGGAGAGGCCGGTCATCACGGTGGATCGTGAGCTGCTGAGAAAAAATCTCGAGCAGGTGCGGGAGCGGATCGCGGCGGCGGCCGAGCGGGCGGGTCGATCGGCTGAGGAGATCACGCTGGTGGCTGTGAGCAAGACCCATCCGCCCGAGGCCGTGGTGGCCGCGCTGGATCTGGGGGTTCGTCACTTCGGGGAGAATCGGGTGGAGGAGGGGAACCCCAAGATCGAGACGGTGCGGGCGCTGCTGGCCTCGGAGGCGTCGGCGCGTGCCGGCAACGGGAGCGTTCGCCCTGATCCGGTCTGGCACATGATCGGGCATGTGCAATCACGCAAGGCTCGTGATGTCATCGCCGGCGGTTACGCCCTGGTGCACTCGGTGGATCGGGTCAAGCTGGCCCGGCGGCTCAGCCGCTTCGCCCTGGAGGCGGGGCGGGTTCAAGAGATCCTGTTGGAGGTCAACGTCAGCGGCGAGGCCACCAAGTTCGGCTTCGATCCGGAGGCGTTGATCCCGGCCGTGGAAGAAATCGCCACGCTCCCCGGGCTGCGAGTGCGCGGGCTGATGACCATGGCGCCCATTGTCGCCGATCCGGAGGACGCCCGCCCTGTGTTTACGGCCCTGCGGACCCTGCGAGATGAGATGGCCTGCCGTTTCCCGGAGCTGGATTGGCATCACCTCAGCATGGGCATGACGGACGACTTCGAGGTCGCCATCGAGGAGGGGGCGACGATCGTGCGCATCGGTCGGGCGATCTTCGGCCCGCGTCGGGCGGAGTGACATGCGGGAAGCGGCTGAACATACGGCTGCCGCGGTGTGCGGGGCCGGGAGAGCATCGCAAGCGTGGCAAAGGGGATGTCTCGGTGCGATAAGCGCCCGTCTTATATCTCTTGACGAGGGGGAGGGGAAATGCTGCGTGATTCAGCCATGACGTTCGTTGGCGGTGGGACCATGGGCGAGGCCATGATTAAGGGGTTGCTGGACCGGCGGTTGATCGAGCCCGCCCTCATCACGGCATCGGATCCGGCTCCGGAACGTCGCACCCACCTGTCTGCCCAATACGGCGTCCACGTGACGGACGACAATGTGGAGGCGGTGTCTCGGGCCAAGGTGATCGTGTTGTCCATCAAGCCGCAGGTCTACAAGAAGGTGGCGGCCGAACTGCGTGGTAAGATCCCGGCCGACGCGTTGGTGCTCTCCATCATCGCCGGGACCCGCATCTCCGCTCTGCGAAAAGGCCTGGCGCATCGGGCCATCGCCCGTGCCATGCCCAATACCCCGGCGCAGATCGGGCAGGGGATCACGGTGTGGACGACGACGCCCGAGGTAAGCGAGGCTCAGCGGGCGCAGGCGCAGACGATCCTGGGGGCGCTGGGCGATGAGATCTGGATGGACGACGAGGGTTATCTGGACATGGCGACCGCCCTCTCCGGCACCGGCCCTGGCTACGTCTTCCTGTTCATGGAGGCCATGATCGACGCGGGCGTGCACATGGGATTCTCCCGGGATGTGGCCACGCGTTTGGTGTTGCAGACCATGGAAGGCTCGGTGGCGCTGGCGAAGGCGACGGGGCGGCATCCCACGGAGTTGCGCAACGCGGTCACCTCGCCGGGCGGGACGACGGCCGAGGCGCTGTACCAGCTCGAGAAAGGCGGCATGCGAACGGTGCTCTCCAAGGCGATCTGGGCGGCCTATCAGAAGTCGAAATATCTTGGGGGTTTGAGCGAGCAATGATTGGCTTTCTAGTCGTTTTCATCAACCTGTTGTTTCAGGTGCTGACGTGGGCGATCATCATCCGGGTGTTGTTGACGTGGTTCCCCAACATCAACCCGGAGAACCCGCTGGTGCAGATCCTGCGTTCCATTACCGATCCCATCCTGGAGCCGGCGCGTCGCATCGTCCCCTCCGTGGGCATGATCGATATCTCCCCGATCGTCGTGTTGATCGTGCTGGAGGTGATGCGAAACGTGTTGGTGTCCTTGCTCGTCAGCCTTTGAGTATGGAACCTTCGGTGGGGCCGTTCGTCCTAGATTAGGGAGGAGATACATGAGAACTCGATGGTGGATGGCGGCCTTGCTGATCGTGTTGTGGATGGGGGCGTGTGCGCCGCCCAGCCTTCCCACGCCGACGCCTACACCGGCGCCGAGCCCGACGCCCGCGCCGGCCCGGTCCGCGCTCCGCCTGGGCGGTGAGGCGCTGGTGGAGCAGGCCCGGGAGTCGCTGGCGGAGCGGCTGGGGCTGTCGCCCGATCAGATCGAGTTCGTCTCGGTGACCAGCGACGAGATGGCGCTGGAGGATCTGGGCTGCCCGACGGCGGAGGGGCCGCGGAAGACGAGCCCTCCGGCGCTGGTGATCGGCCAGGAGATCATCTTCCGGGCGGGTGGCCAGGAGTACGTGTTGCACAGCGATGGCCGGCGGTTGATCTTGTGTCGCGCGGGGGAGGAGATCGTGGGAGAGCAGATATGGCCGGAGCCGGAAGGGGAGCCGACGGATAGCCGATCGGCGGGAGCGGAGATAGCGGTGGTGGCGCAGGCGGTGGCGGATCTGGCCGAGCGCCTGCGGGTCACCAAGGATACGATCCAGGTGCGCTCCGTGGAGATGGTGGAGTGGCCCGATACCAGCCTGGGATGCCCCGAGCCCGGCAAGATGTACGCCCAGGTGATCACGCCCGGTTATCGGATCGTGTTGGAAGCACAGGGGAAGGCCTACGAGTATCACGCCAGTCAGAACCGGGTGGTGTACTGCGCCCGTTAGCCGTCCAGGGAGGCGCCATGCCTCCGCGAGGAGAAGAGAGCGGGACGGAGTCCACTCCGTCCCGCTTTTGCGTTCTCACTACCGTCGCAGCGCGATGGGCAGATAGTAGATGTGCTCGCGCACCCGGATCACGATCACCTCGAACAGGTCCCCGACGCTCACCCCGATGGTGGCATCCCCGGTCTGCGGGCCCGCCTGGAACGTCGCCTTCGCCACGCCGTTGACGGTGGTCGCATGGCGTGGGGAGATCCCGCCGAGCGTGGTGGCGAAGTAGACGGAGGTGCCGTCCGCCACCGGATTCCCGAGGCTGTCCCGGATCCGGGCTGTGACGGTGACGCTCTCCCCTGGGGATATCAGCGTCGCGTCCGCGGTGACGGTGAGTTGGGCCGGCCCTCCCGGTTGTACGGTGATCGAGATGGTATGGGTGGCAGTGGGACCTGCCCGCGCCGTGATATGCGCGATCCCCGGGGTGGGCGGGGCGAAGAAGCTCGCCTGGACGCTCCCGTTTTCCGCCTGCGCGTTGAGGGATGGCGCGTCGGGAGAACCGCCGAGGGGGCCCAGCAGCCCGGCGTCGGTCACCAGCTGGATGCTCGTCCCGTCCCGCACCGGGTTGTCAAAGGCGTCCCATGCCCGGGCCAGGAGCGCGGTCTGACCATTCACCTCGACCGTGTCGGACGTGGCGGAGAGCGTGACCCGGGTGGCCGGGCCGGGGACGATCTGGATCTCCGCGATACCCTGCGCGTCGTTGTCCGCGGTCGCGGTGATGCGCGCCTTGCCCGGCGTGGGGCCCGCGCGTAGCTCGGATAGCGCCCGGCCGTTGTGCGTGGCGGTGCGCGTTGCCGTCACCTGTCCCAGCGTCGTGGAGAAGGTGATGAACGTCCCGTCCCGCACCGGGTTCCCCAGCCGGTCGGTCACGGTGGCTGTGATCGGCACGTAGTGATCTCCCGTCTCCACCTCGGAGGACGCGGGGGTGAGCGTGATCTGGGCGGGGTCGCCCGGGACGATGGGGAGGGCCAATTGGGCGCTGAGCACCGGCCCCGAGCGGGCTGTGATGAGAGCCGTTCCCAGCGCATCTCCGGCGGTGAAGGTCGCCACGACCTGGCCATCGGCGTTAGTCTGCGCCCGTTCGGGATGGACGGTGCCGCCGGTGGCCTGAAGGTCGACCGGGTGTCCGGCGGTCACGGGATCGTCGTTGAGATCGCGTACCGTGGCCGTGATGACGGCCTGGCCGCCGCCCACGATGACCTCAGGGGAGCCGGTCGTCAGGGTGAACGAGAAGGGCTGCCCCGGACCCACGATCTCGGCCATGGTGGTGGCGGTCAGCCCGTTCACCGTGGCGGTGATATGGACCAGGCCGGTCAGAGAGCCGGAGGTGAGTGTGGTGGTCGCCACGCCGCTCGCGGTGGTGCTGGTGAGCGGATCGATCGTGCCCAGGTCTGCAGCGAAGGCCACAAGGGTGCCGTCCTTCACCGGGTATCCGGCCGGGTCCTGGACCTGAGCGCGCAATACGGCCCGTCCCTGTTGGCCGCCGCCCACGGCCAGGAGCGGGGGGACCGCATCCAGGGTGAGGGTGTACGGCCTGCCCGCGCTGATGGGGATGGTGATCGCCCGGCTGACGGCCCCCAGGGTGGCCGTGACGATGCCGGTGCCCTCCAGGGAGCTGGCGGCGAAGGTCGTCGTCACGACGCCGCGGTGGGCGATCGCCGTGGCGGGCGCGACGGAGCCGCCCGAGGCATGGAACTGGACGACCAGCCCGGTCCCGGCGGGCTTCCCGTCGGGCTGGAGGATCGTGCCCGTGATGACGGCGCTCCCCAGGATGGGGACCCCGGCCGGGTTCGCCGTCAGGGAGATCGTCAGGCTGGAGGTGGCGACGATGGCCGCTCTGCGGGCGTTGATCCGCCCCCAGCCCAGGTACACGTCCGGCCCCGGCTGGGACTCGACGTTCACGTCATCGGCCGTCGTCCGGATGATCTCGGCGATCTGGTCCGCGGTGAGGTGGGGGACGGCGCTCCAGAGGAGGGCTGCCAGCCCGCTGACGTGGGGCGTGGCGAAGGACGTGCCCGAGTCCTCGACGTAGGTGAAGTTCAGCGTGGTCGCGTAGATGCCAGCCCCGGGCGCGACGACGTCCAGGGCGGAGCCGTAGTTGGAGAGGCTCCATCGCTGATCCTGGTCGGTGGTGGCGCCGACGGCTAGCACCTCCGGATAGGCGGCCGGATAGTTGACCTGGCCCTGTCCGTTGTTCCCGCTGGCGGCGACGATCAGCATACCATGATCGTGGGCTTGCTTGATGGCCAGGTGCAGCAGGTCCGAGGTGACGCCCGGCGGGAGGCTCAGGCTCAGGTTTACGATGATCCGTCGCGAGGCGAACGCGTCCAGGTAGTGGAGCGCCTCCACCAGGCTGCCCAGGTCGCCACGGCCGGTCTCGTCGAGGACCCGCAGGCTCATGAAGCGGGCTCCCCAACCCAGGCCCGCCATGCCGATGCCGTTGTCCGTCGCGGCCGCTGCGGTGCCGGTCACCTGGGTCCCGTGGCCTTCCTGATCCAGCGGCGCCGCGTCGTAGTCCACCCAGTCCCAGCCGTAACAGTCGTCCACGTAGCCGTTCCCATCGTCGTCGATGCCGTCCTGGTCGCAGATCTCGCGCCCCAGCGTGGCGTTGTAGACGCTCTCCGCCGGGTTCAGCCAGAGCGACTCCCGCAGGTCGGGGTGGTGGTAGTCCACTCCTGAGTCCACGACGGCGATGAGGGCCTCTTGGGCGTCGCGGATCACATCCCAGGCGGACGGCGCGTCGACGCGAGACAGGTTCCATTGGGCGGTGGCGAAGGCGGGGTCGTTCGGCGTGTAGGCCGCGTAGAGGTAATAGTTGGGCTCCGAGAACTCGACGGCAGGCTCGTCTTGCAGGGCTGCCGCCGTGGCGTTTTCCTTGCCGATGGGGATGGCGACCCATTGCACACCCAGATGGTCGAACCGCTTGATGAGGCGACCTCCGATCCGGGCCAGGACCTGCGCCTGAACTTGTGCGGATGTCCCCGGCTTGAATTTGATGAAGAGTTCGCCCGGTCGGTAGTCGGCGGTGTGGGCACTGGCCCGGGTGGTGAGCGCCAGCCCGATGGCTGCCAGGGCGATCAGCCAATACGTCCACCTGCGCATGAGAACTCCTCAGCACAAAAGGCTTGTGGCGGATGGTGATCCGCCATGCTGGATGTAGAAGGGCCAGCGAGCGCGTGCCCGCTGGCCCGGAGTCGGACGAGGGGAGTCAGCTCATCCCCTCGTCCTGATGGTGGCCACCGGCCCATCTCATGGGCCAGGCGCCCGATATTGGATCTCGATGTACGGTTGGGTCGCGTCGTCCCAGTACTCGCTGCTGGCCAGGTTGAACCGGGTCCAGCTGGTACCGGTCGCCCGCAGCATCACGCCCAGGTTGGTGCCGGGATCGGCCACCCATTGCTGCACTAGAGGCGTGATGTCGATCGTGACCCAGCGGCCCGCGTCGGCGGCGCTGATGCTCGTCGTGCCGACGGGCGTGTCGTCGTAGTCGCCGCCTGCCGCGCTCCACGGCGTGTTCCAGGTCGCGGTAGCCTCGTCCCAGGCGGTCTGCACCTGGTGGGCGGACAGCGTGTGCGGGCTGCCGCCGCCGGCGAAGGAGTCCACCCACACGTGCAGGGTGGCCTGGTCCACCGGATACGGCGCCGGGATGCTGGACACGTCAGCCCAGAGCACGGTCCGCAGCGTGTCGTTGGCGCCCACATGCAGCTTGGGCCAGTCACCGAAGTTGGTGTCGGGCTCGCCCGAGTGCATGAAGGTGTCCAGGGACACGGGCACGGTCGTGGTCATCGGCTGGTTGAAGGTGGCGGCCTGGATACGCACCGGGATGGCCACGGCGCCAGGGGCCATGGAGGGCCCGAGGAGCAGCAGACCTTCGGCCGACTCGCCCTCCGCCAGTTCCTTGGTCCAGTTCATCGTGAAGGTGATGTCCTGTCCTGGGGCGAACGGCCCGCTGGGGATGTTGCTCACCTGCAGGTTGTAGCCCTGAACGGCGTTGATGGTCAGGTCGAAGGTGGTGGTCCCGGTCGGCACCGACCAGCCATGCACGGCGATCAGGTACGTGCCGTCAGGCGGGAAGGTGATGCTGACGGACTCGTCCGCGGTGGGCGTGGTTGAGGATCCCACCGAGACCGGCCCGGCGTCCGTCAGGTAGTACACGTAGAGGTCCAGATCGTCGCTGGCCTGCCCGTGGATCTCCACGTCCAGCCGCGCGCCGTGCTCGATGGTCACGGTGCGGGTGTACGAGGCCGTGGCGGGATCGTCCGGGTCGTCCTGGCTGACCACCTGATCGGTGTAGGTCTCCGCCTTGCCCAGGCCGAACCCCTCCGCGACCAGGTCTGGCAGCGGGATCGACGCGTTCACGGTCACCGTGACGGTGCCACTGCCGGTCAGCGCCAGCTCATCGATGCTGGACGGGTTGGTGGTGATCACCCCCACCTGGCCGGTGAAGCTCTCGTAGAGGGCCTCGCCGGCGAAGATGACGTTGTGCAGGGCGATCACGTGCAGGCCGGGCTGCGCCGGGGCTGTGACGATCTCCCGGTTGATCCCGGTGGCCGTATCCCACAGCCACATGCCGTAGCCCTGATTCGTGTCGGTGCTGCGGCCTATGGTATCCAGCGTGTACGGCCCGTAGTAGTCGGGATCCTGCTCGCTGTAGTCCGATGCCGTGGGCCCCATGATGATGGTGTCGATGTCGGTCCCGGGGTAGTCCCACCGCGTGTCCACGATGAGGCTGGCGTTCTCAGGCACCTCGGTGAAGTCGGCCATGAAGAAGCGCCAGTCGCCGGTGGCGGCGCGTCCCACCCAGTCCTGCGAGGGGTACACGCGGCCGTTGTCGTACGGCCCAGAGGAGGCCGGCGGCCCGCCGAAGGTGAAGTTGGTGCTGAAGGCCGCCACGTTCACCGTGACCGGCACCACGCTCTCGTGGGTGCCGTCGTTCACCCGGATGCTGCCCTGGTACAGGCCGTACGCGGCCGTGGAGGGCACGCTCATCGTGGCGTCGAAGGTGGCCATCCCGTTGGCCGGCACCGTCAGGCTGGTGGGCTCGATGCTCAGCCACGGCCACGGCGCGTGTTGGTAGAACTCCACCTTGAACTTGAAGTGGGTCTGCGGGATGTCCTCGCTGCGCTGGCGATGGATCAGCCCCAGATAGATGCCGTCGTGCATCCGCTCCAGCGGACGTTGCACCGTCATCTGGCCGCCGATGTTGTAGGGTCGCCAGTAGGAGAAGAGCACGGCCTCTTTCTCGTCCATCTCGCCGTTCTGGCGGTCGACCGCGCCGTCCCCGTCCAGGTCCTCCCACAGGTTGCCATCGCCGTTGACATCCGTCCAGTCATAGATGGCGCCGTACCAGCGCTGGTTCCACCGCAGATCACCCTCGGGGTCGAACTCATCCATGGGGATCGTCCAGCGGACGATCATCAGGTCCGTGCCCTCCGGGATATCCGACGTGAGGTCCCGCAGATAGTCGGGCTGCGGGAACTCGTAGGGCCCCTCGTCACTCACCGGCGCCGTGGTCCAGTCGAAGTTCATCTCACCGATCTTGACCAGCCGATCGGTGCTGATGTTGACGACGCGATCCGTGGAGCCGGTGTTGTAGACGGTGAAGGTCTTGGTGCTGGATGTCCCGGGGAAGAGGATGTTGGCGAACCCGGGGTAGACGGTGCCCCGATAGTCGCCGAAGCTCCAGGAGTCCGGCGTCGTGTAGACGCTGCCCAGGCCCGCGGCGATGTCCGTGGCCTTGTCCGCGTTCACCCGGCCCGCGCCCTGGACCAGCACGTCGTAGTTGCTGTCCTCCGCGCCGGACATCAGGATGGCGCGAGCTGTCTCGTAGTCGGGCCACGTGCCGTGGGTCTGTCGGTAGGCGTCGTACACCAGCGCCAGGTTGCCGGCGGTGACGGGGCCGGAACGGCTGGTGCCACCCCAGACCTCCCAGGCGGCCCATCCATCGCCGACCTCGTTCAGCGAGAGGTCGCCCGCGCCCCAGGCGCCGTTGGCGACGACATGGACGCCCACCTCGCCGCGAGCGCTCGGCCCTCGGCTGGAGAAGGAGCTGACATCGCCGTAGGTGATCTGGTCCATGGTGGCCAGCTCTAGGGAGCCGAAGTCGTTGGTGGAGCCATATTGTGTGGAGGCTCCCACGCCGATCGCTCCCATGGGCATGGGCGATGTGACCGTCCCATAGCCGGGCGCGTAGTTCCCGGTGGAGAAGATGATGCTCAGGCTGGGGTTCTTCCGCTGGATAGCATCCAGCAGTCGATCGCGGTCCTGCCAGCCGTCGTTGTCTCCGGCCGGGCTCCCCCAGGAGTTGTTGATGATCTGGATATCGTCGTCCGTGCCGGCGACGCCGTCATATCCATAGATGGAGAACAGGAACCCGTCCTCGTCGAAGGGGGAGAGATAGAAGTTGCCGTTGGCGACCAGCTTCACGTCCTTGCCCCCGCCGACGACCATGCCCGTGCCGGGGGTTCCGTCGCCGGCCGGCTTCCAGTCCGGCGCGTTACCGTCGATCACGCCCTGGGCGGCGATGGCGGATGCGACCAGCTGACCGTGATCGCCGCCTGCCTCGGTGAAGTCCTGGACGATGAAGGCTACCAGGTCTCCGTTGCCCGGCTCACCGAAGTCCGGAGCATCGTTTCCGGCCACACCCAACCCCCACATCCAGTCCGCGGCCGGGATGGGGTTCACCCCGTCGGCGATGAAGTAGACCAGGCCGCCGGATACGTCCGCGTAGCCGTCGCCGTCCAGGTCTTTGCAGGCCGTCTCATCGCCCTTGCGAGCGGGCTTCTCATCGGTGAAGTCGTAATCGTTGTCCAGGTCCACGTAGACGGTGTCGTACACACCCGGCTCGTTCTCGTCCACCACCAGCACGGCCACCCGCTCATCGTACCAGTACTGCTGCAGGGCCTTATCCGGGTGGCTGCCGATGTGATAGACGCCGCTCTTGCTGGTGCCGGGCACACGATACGTATGTCCGTTCGGGTCGGTCGAGCCGATGGGGGTGTAGACCAGGCTGTAAGTGCCGTCGCCGTTGTCGATCAGCTCATCGCCGGAGCGGGTGGTCGACGTGTCTGCATAGTCGCCCGCGCCGCTGGCGATGTTGGTCATCCCCAGGTAGCTGTCCAGCGCCCACAGGTACATGGAGCGGCTGTCGAACATCTCCGGCCAACCGTAGTACGGCGACTCGGGGTTGGTGATCCGCGCCTGGGTGCCCTCCAGGTCCGGATGGCAGAAGTCGATGCCCGAGTCGTTGGCCATGACCTTGACGCCCTGGCCGGTGAATCCCTTCTCCCAGGCCGCCTTGGACTTGTGGTTGTCCAGGATGTCGAACCAGTCGGAGATCCCCTGGGCCTTTTCCGGGCGGGCGCCCTGAGCCTGTACGCCGTTGCGGATAGCTGCCAGGCGAGCCTGGATGATGTCGCGATTGGGCACGCGGCTGATCTCCGGCTCCACCGGCGTCGGGGGATCATACACGTTGGCCAGCGGGCGCACCGCGACGACGGTGTCCAGCGCGGCGATCTTGGGGATGACGCCCGCCTTGGCTGCGCCGGCGATCGCCTGCAGCCCGTTGGGATACACGAGCGGGCGCACCAGCTGCCAGACGAGGTACTCGCTGATGTCGGTGCCCGCTTTGACGTATACGAGTACGTCGATGGTGTCCTGTGCTGCTGCCTGCTCTAGCTGGGCTGCCAACTTGCTGTGGATCTTCCGTGCGGTGGCGTCATTGGCGGTCTGCACGGTAGTCGTGCCGCCCTGGTGCGACGCTGCAGCGGTGTCCGCCTGCACCGGGATCACGGAAAGTGGCAGTGCCAGCGCCACGATGAGCAGCACCGCCAGACCTCGTGGTAAGCCTGCTTTCATAATGCCGCTTCTCCTTTCTCCTATTGCGATGAGGGTTGGGAATGACCTGGCTCGGGGGAGAGCACATCATTGCTCACGATTGGGGGACCTCACCTCCTTCTGACTCCGTGGACTCTGCACGCTTGCTGTGCGTGTTTGGATAACAGCCTCCCGGCGTGAGTATGTGTGGAGCAGCGCATTGGGAATCGGCCTGCCCCAATGATGTGATTCCGGTCTCTCGATAGGTGGCCGGTGAGGGCCAACGTGAAGCCGTTTGCTCCGAGAGGAGGGCTTGGGGGGAAAGGATCGCCGCGATCGGCGGACTCAGCCGATGAAGCCTTCGTCTCGGAGGGATGGCTCATCCACTCGCTCGGTTATGTCCGTTGGTCTATCTCAAAGAAGTGCCCTTGCCTCGCTTTGGGGTGAGGAACTTATACCCCCGGCCATGGGGCCCGGGTATGGAAAGGCATCGCTCTGGACTCAGCGATCTCGATTCAGACGCAGGCTCTGGTCGTCGCGTCGTACGCTCGAAGTGTGGACGATGAACGTGGAATCTCGCGACCGGTGACCCACCACACCGTGTCGCCGTTTGTGGACCGTTTGGGTCCCATTATAATCAGCCTAGGCGGGTTGTCAAAGCAAGTTTCATGTATACGCACCTCGTGGGGCGGAGACCGTCGGCCGATCGCCCCCACGGGGGGCTCAGGGATGATGACGCAGAAAGGCGGGGCGGCGATATGGCCATCCTCGTTGGATAGGACTGACCGATTATCCGTCTCTTGTGTAGAGGATACGCCCGCAGCTCCCGCAATAGACCAGGTGCGTGCCCTGTCGGGCTTCTTGGACCAGGCTGACGGACAGGGTGACGCCGCAGATCTCGCATGCCCCGCCCTGAACCTCGGAGACGGCATACCCGCCGCGTCGCTGGCGCAGCCGTTCGTACTCGGCCAGGGCGTCAGCGCCCACGCGCTCGCGCAGGTGCTCTCTCTCCGCCTGCAGCCGGGCGATCTCCTGTTGGAGGTGTTCCTGCTCGGCGTTGAGCCCGGCCTGCCGTTCTCGCCAGCGATCCTCGGTCTGTTGGTAGGTGGCCTGGGCGTCGTCCCGGCGCGTGGTCCAGTCGTCCACGCTCATCATCGCCTCCAAAAGCTCGTCCTCAAGCTGTTGGCGGCGATGCCGCAGCGATTGCACGTTGGCTTCCATGCCCTCCAGTTCCTTCGGGTTGCGGACCCGGCCGCTCATGAGCTGTTGCTCGGCGGCGGCGATTCGCTGCTCCAGGGAGCTTACCTCCAGCTCCAGATCTCGTTGCCGGGTTTGCCAGCGGCGCAACTCCGTCTCGGATTGTTCCAACGCCGCGCGAGCGGTTCTCAATTCCTCTGTCTCCCCCAGCGCGGCCTGTACCTCCTGTAGGCGCCTGATCTTGGCCGCCAGTTCCAGCTCGGTCTTCTGCAGCATATACAGCATGTGGGCCAGGTTCACAGCGGTCCCTCCGCGTCGGGATAGGCTCCTCCTCATACAGATTACACCCGATCCGCCTTTTTGATCAAGTCGGGGTCGTGCATCTTTTTCGGTGGAAATACGGCAGGGGGCTTTGAGGGGCGCAGCCAAGGTGTCTGAGGGTCTCCCTCAACCACCGACTCCACAGGGGGAGGTGTGGCGGGGACCTCCCCTCCGCGGAAGCCTCTCTTTTCCTGCCTGGTTTGGCCCTTTGGGTAGCGAAGGGCACTGCCCTTCGCTACCCATACCAAGAGATGGGGCCTCAAAGAAAAAGGCCAAAGTCCAGGGGAGGGGCTTCGCCCCTCCGGGCCTCCCCACGGCAGAGGCAACGGCATTTCTCCTAAGCTCCTGTCGGACAACAGTCAACGGTCCGGCGACACAAAGTGGACTATTGTCCGCTTGGAGCACGGATGGGCAGGCGCGAAGACTCGATAACGGTGAGCGTCGTGGGCTGCCTCACGGGATTTTCACCGTTTACACCACCTGGGCCGGCCTCGTTGGGGGATATCGCCGGGGTTGGAGTATAATGGAGCGCATGGCGTTCGATCCTCGCGTGACGGCGGTTCCGAGATGACACAACCAGCGAGATCCGGGGGTATCCAGCAGATCGCCCGCGCGGCCGGGGTGGTCATGTTGATGTTCGTGCTCTCCCGGGCGGCGGGGCTGGCGCGCGAGATGATCATCGGCGCCCGTTTCGGCACCTCGGCCGAGCTGGATGCCTACTTGGCGGCCTTTCGGCTGCCCGATATCCTGTTCCAGCTGGTGGCCGGCGGCGCGCTGGGCTCCGCGTTCATCCCCGCGTTCACGGAGCGGCTGGTGCGCGCGGACCGCCGGGCGGCCTGGCGCATGGCCAGCGCCGTGGTGAACCTGATCCTGCTGCTGATGACCGGGCTGGCCATCGTGGCGGCCGCGCTGGCTGAGCCGTTGGTGGCCCATGTGATCGCGCCGGGCTTTACGCCGGAGCAGCAGGCGCTGACCGCCTCCCTGATGCGTTGGATGTTGATCTCCACCGTGGTCTTTGGGGTCAGCGGGATCGTGATGGGCATTCTGAACGCGTATCAGCACTTCCTGCTCCCCGCCCTGGCCCCCGTCGTCTACAACCTCTCCATCATCGCCGGTGCCTGGTTCCTCTCCCCTCGCTGGGGGATACGCGGCCTCGTCATCGGCGTGGTGGTGGGGGCCTTTGGGCATCTGATCGTGCAGGTGCCCGGGCTGCTCCGCCAGGGGGTGCGTTATGTGCCCACGCTGGGATTGCGTGACCCGGCCGTGCATGAGGTGGGGCGCCTGATGGCGCCACGCGTGTTGGGGCTGGCCGCCGTCCAGGTGAACTTCCTGGTCAACACGATCTTGGCCTCGGGCCTGCCCGCGGGGAGCCTGGCCGCGTTGAACTACGGGTGGCTGCTCATGCTCCTGCCCCAGGGTGTGATCGCGCAGGCGGTGGCCACGGCCGCCTTTCCCACGTTTGCCGCACAGGTGGCGCGAGACGCGCGGGGGGAGATGCGGGTCACGCTGAACGCGACGCTGCGTGCGATCCTGTTGCTCACGATCCCGGCGAGCGTTGGCCTGATCGCGCTGCGCGTGCCGTTGATCCGGCTGCTGCTGGAGCGAGGTGCGTTCGACGAGCGATCCACCAGGGCGGTGGCGATCGCGCTGGCGCTGTATGCGACGGGACTGGTCGCGCACAGCGTGGTGGAGATCGTGAGTCGGGCCTTCTACGCGTTGCACGACACCTGGACGCCGGTGTGGGTGGGGATGGCCGCGATGGCCCTCAACGTCGTGTTGAGCCTGCTTTTGATCCGGCCGCTGGCCCACGGCGGCCTCGCGTTGGCCAATTCGTTGGCGACCACGGTGGAGATGCTGGCCCTGATCGGGTTCATGCACCATCGTCTGGGAGGGGTGCGGGTGCGGCCGCTGGCGCGCAGCGCCCTTCAGGCGGGTGTGGCGGCCTTGCTGATGGGAGGGCTGTTGTGGTGGTGGCAGCGCGGGTGGGGAGGCGGCGCCCCGTGGTGGACGGTCTCCTCCGGGATCTTGTTGGGCGCGGCCGCGTACGTGGCGACATTGCTGGTCATCGGGGGAGAGGAGGTTCGCGCCATGTGGTCGGTGGTGGCGCGTCGGGGCCTGTGGGCATAGGAGGCGAAGGTCAGGGCAGGTGGATGCCCATCCTGAGCAACAGCAGCCCCACGCCGGCCGCCATCAGCGCGGAGATGAGCGTGCGGGTGCCGCAAACGGAGGGTGGCACGGACTCCGGTGTGCAACAGAGGCACCAGTACAGGCGTGGCACGAACACGATCGGATAGACGATTGGGTGGGGGGTCAGCAGGATGGCCGCCCCGATGAGGCGTTCCGCGGCGCCGAACAGGCGATCCAGAGGGACAATGCTGCTCGGGGGGGAGATGCCGAACGCCTTGTGGAATGTGCGCAGCACCGCTAGCTCCATCACCGCGGTGGTCCAGATCAGGAAGATCGCGAGGATCGTCAACACGATCCAGATCACGTCGGCGCTCGGCTTGCTGGCCAGCAGCCGCCAGGCATCGGATGGGGTCTCGCCGGCGCCCGCCCGGGCGATCACGATGATGGTGCTCAAGTGGATGGTTTGATCGAAGATCAGATAGGGCAGTGAGAGCTCCGCGCTCAGGTTCTTGAGGCGAAATGTTCGGTATTGGTCGATCAGGAGATGGATGATCCCCAGGACGATCGTCCACGCCCACCAATAGGGGAACCTTCCCGCGACGAGAACCCCGCTTGCGATCGTGATGATTGCGAAGTGCAGGAACAGCCCCTTCCATCCTTTTGCCTTCAGGCGCGCGATCTCGCCGGTCTGCAAGGTATAATCGCCGATCATGTGGGCCAGCAATAGGCGTAGCGTGATCATATCATCGTAAGGGGGGCTTTGCCCGCGCTTGTGTCATTGTCAGAGGTCCATGTGCAAGCGGGGATTGGCTCTCTTCTGCTATCGATTTTGCTTTGGTACATTTTGCCATTTTATGGGTAATTCTAACACATGGTAAAGGTGGGTTGCAATACGTATCGTGTCCTAAAACCCGATTTATGAAAAAACTGTCATCTTGGCTATGGTTGCTGTTCACTTGCTGTTCATCTGAAAACGCGATAATCCCGTTGGAGATAGGGGAGAAAGGCGGTCGAGAGTGGGATATGGGCGGGCTGCGCGTGGAACCTCCGGGGCGAGGCATGCGTTCCGTCCGATAGCCGCCTGGACGGCCGGGCGGCCGTGAGGACTGAGACGTATCTCCCCCTGATGTTTGAGGAACCCGAGGAGCCTTCCGTTCATGGTTGCCTTACTGTTGCTGGCGCTTTTCGTGTTGTTCATCTGGACGCTGTTGCCTCAATCGGATTCGTAAATGACGTGATCGGAGTGCATATAGCGCTGCAGGGAGGAGCGGATCACTGCAATTGTTTGCGGACTGTACCCCCGGATGGTATAATGGCGGCGATCGGTGGCCGGATGCGGCCCAACTATCCACGGAGGACGCGGTTCAGCCCATGCGGGTGTTGGTCGTCGACGATGATCCGCCTAGTGTGAAGATGATCTCCTTTCTCCTGCAGGAGGAGGGGTATGATGTGGTGACGGCCAGCAACGGGTTGGATGCGCTGCGCCTGGTGGATGAGACGGCGCCGGACCTGATCATCCTGGACGTGATGATGCCGAACATGGATGGGTTGGAGGTGTGTCAGCGCATCCGCCGCCGCACGGATATCCCCATTATCTTCCTCTCCGCCAAGGGCGAGACCGCCGATCGGGTAGCCGGACTGGATCTGGGAGCCGATGACTATCTCCCCAAGCCGTTTGAGCCTGCCGAGCTATTGGCGCGTGTGCGCGCGGTGATGCGGCGGGTGGAGGGGGGCGGCCTTGGCGAGCCCCATGCCGTCCTGGAGGTGGGGCGTTTCCGTCTGGACCCGGTGACCAACCGTGTGACGTTGCCTGACGGCCGTGAGGTGGATTTGACCCCCATTGAGTTTCGGCTGCTGTACACGCTGGCTCGAAATGCGGGGCGCATCCTCAGCCATGAGCAGATCCTGAATCACGTATGGGGATACGGCTACGAGGGGTACTCCAACCAGGTGGCCGTGTACATGCGTCGGCTGCGCGCCAAGATCGAGCCGAGCCGGGAGCACCCCCGGTATCTCATCACCGCCCGAGGTGTCGGCTATAAGTTCGAACCGGACTAGAACAGATCACGGTGGGTCGGTCAGGCGGAAGTCGGTCTTTGTGGGTTATCGAGGGGGCTCAGCTATGAGTCCCCTTGCGTTATGTACGAGGTGGGGACGGGCCCCGAACCTCCTTGAGAGGTGATCGATGAGGGCCTCTCCGTGTTGGCGGATATCTAGTGGACTGGAGAGTGATTGCCCACTAGATGTTGTGTGTGCTAGAATCATTTGTGTTCGTTACCCCTGGCGATGAGGTGGAGAGCTGCTGTGAGGTCGATCGCGCGACGTCCGAGGCTTCTAGGCTTGATGCTCGGTCCACTGGGAAGGCGCGTGGTGATGGCCGCCCTGGTGGCCGGGGTGTTGATATGGGGACTGGGGTGGCTGACGGAGATCGCCTGGGCGCGAGAGGACCCACCGCCGGGTCCCCCGCTGAACCTGGCCGCGTCGCCATCCGGGTGGACGGCCACTCAGATGTTCACCCTGACGTGGGATCTGGCGCCTGAGGATCAGGATGTGGTGGGCGCCTGGTACCGGCTGGATACCCCTCCCCAGGCCGCCGACGATGGGACCTTCGTGACCACGACGAACGTCATCACTGATATCGGCCCTGTGCCCCATGGGGCGCATCCGGTGTACGTTTGGCTGCAGGACGCGATGGGGCAGGCCGATCCCACCCATGTGGCGACCACGACGCTATATGTGGACATCATGCCGCCGGGGCCGCCGGGCTCCCTGGCGATCGATCCCGCCGGTTGGACCAACGCCATCACGTTCAGCCTGAGCTGGACCCCGCCCGCCGAGGACTCGGGGATCGCCGGCGCCTGGGTGCGCCTGGACGCGCCGCCCGCCGCCCCGGACGACGGACAGTTCTTCCCCGGGGTGGACTCCCTGAGCGGCCTGCAGATCCCGGGCGATGGCGAACACCAGGTGTATGTCTGGCTTCAGGATGTCGTTGGGAATGTGGACCCCGCTCAGGTCGCCAGCGTGACGGCCCGGGTCGACCGGACGCCTCCGCTTCCCCCGTTTGATCTGACCTCCCTGCCCGATGGGTGGACGAATCGGAACGGCTTCACGGAGACGTGGGCGATCCCGGAGGATCTCTCGGGCGTGGTGGGGGCGTATTACAAGCTGAATGCCGAGCCGTCCGCCCCCGATGACGGCCTCCCGGCCGATGCGCCGGATCGGGCGACCGGGATCGTCGTGCCCCATGACGGCCGTCATACCATCTACGTCTGGCTCCGGGATGCGGCCGGCAACGCCGATCACCGGAAGCGCAACGTGGAGATCGACGCCTTCTGGTACGATGGCACGCCTCCCTCCTCCCAGGTCGCGTTGAGCGGCACGATGGGGCTGGCGGGGTGGTACACCACCCCCGTGCGGGCCCGGTTTGAGGCCTCCGACGGGGATCCCGCGGTCAGCTCCGGCGTGGAGGCGATCTATCATCGTCTGGACGGGGGCAAGTGGCGGACGGATCCGGAGGCGGTCGTCGATGAGGAAGGGATCCACTCGTTGGAGGTGTACGCGCGCGATGTGGCCGGGAACGTGGAGCCGACGCGCATCTTCACCATCGCGGTGGATACCCGGCCGCCGTCCACCGTGTACACCCTCACGGGGGTGATGGGCGCCTCCGGCTGGTATACGGGCGAGCAGACCGTCCTGGAGTTCGACGTGACGGATGATGGCTCGGGGCCGGCGGGCGTGCGGTACGCGATCGACGAGGGACCGTGGTCGTTGGGGCGGCGGATCGAGTTCCAGGAGGACGGTCGGCACGTGGTCCGATTCCAGGGGCAGGACGTGGCGGGGAACCTGGAGGCCATGCGGACGATCACCGTCCCGGTCGATGCCCATCCCCCCACCACCGCCTACATGCTCGATGGTGAGCGCGGGGACGATGAGTGGTTCGTCTCCCCGGTGACGGTGACGTTGGTTCCCACGGATGCCGGGTCCGGCGTCGTGGAGACCTTCTATCGGGTCGATGAGGGGGATTGGCAGAGCGGCACGACCTTTGAGGTCGTCGGCGATGGCGAGCGGCAGATCTCCTTCTACTCGGTGGACGCGGCCGGCAATGTGGAGACCAGCTATCCGGTGTTGTTGCAGATCGACACGCGGCCGCCGGCGCCGCCCCAGGCCGTGCAGGTCACCCCGTCCGAGTGGTCATCCCGCAACGCCTTCACCATCACCTGGGCGACCCCGACCGATCTCTCCGGCATCGCCGGGGTGTACTACAAGATCGGCGAGGTGCCCGAGGGCCCGACCGACGGGCAGTTCATCTCCAACACCTTCACGCTCACCGGGCTGAGCGCTCCGGCCGAGGGGGAGTTCCCGGTGCATCTCTGGCTGCGGGACGGCGCGGGCAACGTGGATCACGAGCAGCGCGCGACCTCCAGCCCTTTGCGCTTTGACGCGTCGCCGCCTGTGACCACGCTGTCGCTGGATGGGTTCCCGGGCCTGTTCGGCTGGTATCGAAGCGCCGTGACGGCCACGCTGAATCCCATCGATCTGCACTCGGGTGTGGCGGAGACGTACAGCCGGCTGGACGATGAGCCCTGGAGCACCCGGCTGGTGTATACGATCACGGAGCCCGGCAAGCACCTGCTCGCCTATCGCTCCGTGGACGTGGCGGGCAATCAGGAGGTGACGCGCACGACCACCGTGCGCGTGGATCCCGATCCGCCGGGCGCGCCCCTGAACCTGACGTACGCCCCCCAGGGATGGAGCACCGTGAACGACTTCTCGCTCTCCTGGCAGAGCCCGCTGGACGTCTCAGGCGTGGCGGGGGCCTACGTCCGCTTTGGCGGGCCTCCTCAGGCCCCGGGGGATGGGGAGTTCTTCACCGGGAGCGGTGCCGTGCAGCATATTCGCGTCCCGTCCGAGGGCCAGCATGATGTGTATGTCTGGCTGCGGGATGTGGCAGGGAATGACGATCCCTCCACGGCGGTGCTGCTCCCGCGAGCCTTCTGGTATGATGGCACTCCGCCATCGACGACGATTGCGCTGGATGGCGTCATGGGGCAGGACGGATGGTATACCTCGCCCGTGACCGTGCGGCTGACCGCCACGGACAGCACCTCCGGCGTCGCGGCCATCTATCATCAGGTGAACTCGGGGGCCTGGATGACAGACACGACGTTCACCCTGACGGAGGATGGGGTGTACCGGGTGCGCGTGTACGCGCAGGACGTGGCCGGGAACCAGGAGCCCGTACAGGAGATCACCGTGCGTGTGGATCGGCAGCCGCCCGCCGCCCGGATCGCCGAGCCCGGAGGGTACGCCCCCGATCCCGATTTCACGGTCGTCTGGATGGGCTGGGACATGGGAGGGGGCTCCGGGCTGGTCAGCTATGACGTGCAGTGGCGGGATGGCCTGAACGGGGTGTGGAAGGACTGGCAGGCCGATACGAAGGAAAAGTCCGCCCCGTTTCAAGGGAGACGGGGGCGGCTGTACGCCTTCCGTGTGCGGGCCCGGGATGTGGCGGGTCACGTGTCCGAGTACTCCACGCCGCGGTGGGTCGCGGTGGACAGCGTGGTGAACGGCGGGTTCGAATCCCTGTTCACGGGATGGCAGACGGGAGGAGCGTTGGAGCGGGCGGTGTTGCCCGTGGAGGATCCTTCCGGCTTGAAGAGCCAGGCCGTTCGTCTGGGCACGCCGGATTATGAGCGCACCGTGACGCCGGTCAACCCCGGGTGCGCGACGCCTCCGGGATGTGTGCCGGTGGGCGCGGCGATGATCTCCCAGACCATCACGATCCCCGCGTGGGTGGCTCGCCCTCGCCTGTCCTTGTGGTATCATATCTTTACTTATGACGTCATGTACAGTGAGAATCGGAAGCGTTATTACGACACGTTTGAAGTGACCATCGTGGATGGCGAGAAGGAGCATCTGGTCCTGCGGGATGGCAATCCCACGCAGAAGTACGGCGAGCTGATGGACCTGGGGTGGAAGTATGCGGTGATCGACCTCAGCCGATTCGCTGGGCGTACGGTGACTATCCGGCTGAGCAATCACAATCGGTGGGACAACCTTCTCAACACATGGACTCTGGTGGACGATGTCAAGGTGCTGGGCTGGGCCAGGCGTCCTCACGTTTACCTGCCCGCGCTCAGCGGTGGTGGCACGTCTGCGCCGGCCAAGGCGACGACGCCGGCCAGGTCCACTTTGCAGGCTGGCATACGGTAATCGTCGCCGATTGGCCGGGATGATGGGTGTATATGCCTGATCAGGATCCCACGCTGCGGGCGGATGCGCCGGAGGATTCTCTCGACATCCGGCTGGGGAGCTCGCAAAAGCCCGATGTCGACGGCACCTCCGATGCGCGTCGCGCAGCCCTGAAGGGACAAGACCTGCCTGACTTCCTATACCAGCGCGGGATGGCCCACTACCAACGTCGGGAGTGGCGGGCCGCGTTGGAGTATTTCACGCGCCTGCAGGAGATCCAGCCGGATCGGCAGGGGCTGGCCCCCCTGTTGGATGAGGTTCGTTGGTTCATCCAGCTGGAGCTGTTGGAGCAGGAGGAGGTCCCGGAACGACGTCCGATCGCCGAGCCGGCCCCGCCCGCCGCTCGCCCGCGCTGGCTATTTCGGGTCCTGGTGCTCTTCCTGGTGGCCGCGGTGACGGTGATCGGTGTGGCCTGGTCCCAGGGGCGCCTGGGTTCCTGGACGGGGGGTGGGCGTCAGGCCCAGCTACAGGAGCTGTACAATCGGGGGCAATCCCGCCTGGCGCTGGGCGATTACGAGGGCGCCCGGGAGGCCTTTGCTCAGCTGGTCGAGCTGGCGCCGGACGATCCCGAAGCCCAGGCCGGTCTGGCGCGTGCGGAGCGTTTGCAGGCGTTGGCCGAGCGCTACCGCAAGGCCACGGCAGCTATCCTGGCGGAGGATTGGGACGCGGCCGCGGCGCATCTTTCCGCTATCCTGGCGGTAGATCCGAACTACGCGGATGCGGCCCAACAGGCCGCGTTCGTCGCCCGCCGACAGGAGCTGGATCGCCTCTATACGGAGGGGGTGCGCCTGTACGATCTGGGAGACTGGGCGGGGGCGCTGGCCCGCTTTGAACAGATCGAGCAGCAGGACCCCGGGTTCCGGCGGGATGCCGTGCAGGAGTTCCTGTTCGTCTGTTACCTGAACGATGGGTGGGCCCTGATCTCGCAACCGGGGGCGGGAAGCGAGGCCACCCGGCGGGCGATCGAGCGCTTCGGCAGCGCGCTCCGGATCCATCCCCGCAACGTGCAGGCGGCCGAGGCGCGTCGTCTGAGCTCCATCTACCTGGAGGCGCAACTGGCCTTCGAGCGGGGCGACTTGGTGGACGCTCGGGCCCGCCTGGAGTCGCTGTTGGCGGAGAAGCCGGACTACGCGAGCGGTCGGGCGATGGAGTTGTTGTTCACCACGCTGGTGAAGATGGGCGAGCAGGCGCTGGCGCGTGGGGATCCGGAGGGCGCGCGAGAGGTGTATGAGGCCGCGCTCAGCCTCAACGTAGCCGATCGGGGGCCGGCGGAGGAGGGCCTGAAGGCGGTGGAGTTGGCCATCGCCACGCCGACCCCGACGCCCACACCCACCCCGGTCGCCGTCGTGCGCGTGCAGGTCCTCAACGTGCGAGCGGGTCCCGGCACCGAGTTCGACGTCATCAGCCAGGTGAGGTTGGACGATGTGCTCCAGGTGGTCGCCCGGACGCCTGTGGGGGATTGGCTGTTGATTTGCTGCGTCAACGATCAGCAGGAGGGATGGGTCAGCTCCCGCTTGGTGGGCCTGAACGTCCCCGTGGCGACGGTGCCGGAGGCACTGGTCCTTCCTCCTACGCCGACGCCCACACCGACGTCCACGCCCGCGGCGACGCCCACTCCGCCGCCACCGCCGCCGAAGGAGCGCGAGCGGCCGCGCAAACCCACTCCGACGCCGACTCCCTTGCGTTAAAGTGAGGATCATGAGGCTTTGGGATCGTCTGTCCCCTCTTCCCTACCGGTTGCTGGTGGGTGTGATCGTGTTCTTGCTGCCGCTGGTGATGTGGCCCTGGGGGGCTCGTGGTCAGGCGGATGGCTGGCGATCATTGGGCCTGCGCGGGCATCAGGTGAGGCGGGTGCAGGCTGAGGGGAGCGAGGGGCTTGCCTTGATCTATGCCGAGGCCGGGCCGGGCCTGTGGCGGACCCTGGACGGTGGGGCATCCTGGGTTCGCATTGAGGGAGGGTGGCCCCGCGACGGGCTGGGGCGCGCCCGGCTTGTGGCCTGGCAGGCGGCACCGGCGCAGGGGCGTGTCGTGTACGCGCTGGCCTCCTGGGGGGAGCATACCGCCATCTATCGCTCCCTGGATAGCGGATCGACGTGGCAGAACGGCATCCTGTTGCCCACAGGGGCCGAGCATCTGGCCATCGCCCCGCTCAGCCCGGATCATGTGTACATCGCCGGCGGGAGGCGCTATTGGACCAGCCGGGATGGGGGGATAAGCTGGAGCGAGCTCAGCGCGCCCGGGGAGGGCGACGTGGTGGCGCTGGCCGTGGGATGGGATGAGCCCCACACCCTGTACGCGGTCACCACGGACCCGGCCTTGTGGCTGAGCGGGAACGGCGGGTTGAGTTGGGAGCGGGGCCAGGGGCTTCCCTGGGATGCGTTCACCCTGGTGGTGCCGGCCAGCGATGGGCGAACCGTGTATCTGGTGGGGGAGCGGGGGATCTACCGGAGTGGGGATAACGGGCATCGCTGGCGTTCCCTGCCGTTGCCCGCGGGGAGGACCGTCGTCTCGCTGGCGGTCGATCGGCTGTTGGCCCAGGTGATCTACGCCGTGGTGGATGACGGCCGCGTCCTGCAAAGCGTGGATGGCGGCGAGCATTGGGAGGCGATGGCGCATCGCCCGGGGGGGAGCCGGGCCTGGACGGTGAGCGTGTCCGGCGTGGATCGGGCACGCGTCTATGTGGGGACCCAGGCGGGGGTCTGGGTGCATTCCGTCTCCCCGCCGGTGCCCACTCCAACTCCCACCTCCACACCGACGCCTACGTGGACGCCGACGCCCACGCCCACCGCCACGCCCACGGCGACCCCCACCTCCACGCCGACGCCTACGGCATCGCCGACGCCCACACCTACTGCTACGCCCACGCTCACCCCCTCCCCGACGGCGACGTTTACGCCCGAGCCTCCGCCTGCTGAGGCGCCGCCGACGGCCGTACAAGGGGCTGAAGAGGGACATTCGGACGTCGCTGCGCCGGGGGAGGGCGGCTCGGAAGGGGAGATGGGGGGATCTTCGCCCACGCCCGCCGCCTCGCCGACGGCCTTACCCACCCCGAAGCCCCGGTGATAGAGGATGCGTGACGTGGAACGGTCCGAGATGTTGGAGGCCGCCCTGGCCAACGAGCGCCGAATTGGGGTGCCTGCCCGGTGGGGGCTGGTCCTGCTGGGCCTGGTGATGGCCGCGCTGGGGCCGAGCCAGCCCTTTGCCGGGGGGCTGCCGCCGGAGTTCCTGGCCTTTGCGGCCTTTGCCGTGGGGATAACGTGGGCCCTAGTCCTCCGGGATGGGGAGATTCACGCCGTGGTCCCGCTGCTGTGGGCCGCCTACCTGGTGGACGTCCTTTACGCCTCATCTCTGATCGGGCGTTATGGCGGTCTGGCCAGTCCCCTCTATCTCCTGTATGGCCCGCTGGCGTTGCGCGCGGCGTTATACAGCCCGGGATTGCGGGGCGTCTTGTGGGCGCCCTTCGGATTCGGCCCTCTCTACGTGTTGACCCTGATCCTGTCCGCCGGGGAGATCGCCTTCCTGGGCGATCCCCTGTTCCTTCAGCGATATGTGCTCCTGTCGCTATGGGTTGGCGTGGCGGTGTGGGCGGCGTGGGTGTTGGTTACCCGGGGGGAGCGGATCGGGCAATTGCGGAGGGAGCTGGCGCGGCAGGCGCAGGACCTGGAGCAGAAGGCGCAGACCTTGCAACGCACGGCGGCCGATCTGGGCGATCGGGTGCTGGAGTTGCGGTCGCTGCAGGACCTGGCGCTGGCGCTCTCCTCGACGCTGCGGCTGGAGGAGATCCTGCGTCTGGTGGCGGAGCGGCTGGCCACCGTCCCGGCGGCGCAGGGCGGCGCGGTCGCGCTGTGGGACCCCGAGCGGCGCGAGTTGTCGGGAGTACGCTCCGATGGGGAGGCCTTCCGAATCGGCGTGGACGAGGATCCCCGGCTGGCCGAGGTGTTCGCCAACGGCCGGTCTCCGAGCGCGGCTGAGCACATGGCGCTGGAGCGCGTGGCCGCCCGGTGGTGGCCGGGCTGCGCGTGCCTGATCGTGCCTCTGGTGGCGCGTGATCGGGCCATCGGCGCCTTGTTCCTGGCCTCCTCGCCGGAGATGGGGACGCTGGATGAGAAGACGCGCCAGCTTGCCATCGGCTTCGCCTATCTGGCGGCGACCGCCATCGAGAACGCCCGGCTTTACCAGGACGTGTGGGAGAAGAGCCGGGAGCTGGAGGCGGTGCTGCAGGGGATCGGGGATGGCGTGGTGGTGACGGACCGCTCGGGAGCGCTGGTGTTGCTGAACCCGGTGGCGGCGACCATCTTCGGCCTGGATCAGATGCCGCCCGCGGGCGTCCCGCTGACGTGGGCGATCAAGCACGAGCCGTTCCTGAGCCTGGTGGAGGAGACGCTGGCGGAAGGCCATGATGAGATCCGGGACCTGGATCTGCCGGGGGCGGACGGCCGCGTGCGGACCTATCAGGCGCTGGCGTCGCCCGTGCGGGACGCGACTGGGGTGCCGGGCGGGGTTGTGACCGTTCTGCGTGACGTCACCGCCCAGAAAGAGCTGGAGCGCATGAAGTCCAACTTCCTGTCCGTGGTGAGCCACGAGCTGCGGACCCCTCTGCATTCCATCAAGGGCTTCGTGGAGATCATCCTGATGGGGAAGACGGGGCCCATCAACGAGCTCCAGCAGGACTTCCTGGGCACGGTCAAGGAGCAGACGGTCGTTTTGCAGCGTCAGATCGACGACCTGTTGGAGTTCTCACGGCTGGAGTCGGGTCAGATCCGGTTGCACGTGGAGCCGGTGCCGCTGGGCGTGATCGCCCGGGTGGTGCAGGAGAAGCTGTCGCCGCTGGCGGGGTCGGCCGGCCTGACGCTGGTCAATCGGGTGCCGGTCGATCTCCCGGAGGTGGATGGGGACCGCATGCGTCTGGAGCAGGTGTTGACCAACCTGGTGGAGAACGCGATCAAGTTCACACCCGCCGGGGGACGGATCACGATAGCCGGGCGGGACCTGGGGGATGCGGTGGAGATCAGCGTACAGGACACTGGGATCGGCATCCCGCCCTCGGAGCAGGAGCGCGTGTTCGATCGCTTCTATCAGGTGGACGGCGGGGTGAATCGGATGTATCGGGGGACGGGATTGGGGCTGACGATCTGCAAACACATCGTCGAGCGCCATCATGGACAGATCTGGGTGGAATCGAACCCGCAGGTGAAGCCGGGAAGCACCTTCTACGTGCGGCTGCCGAAGCAATGGGCGGGCGAGGAGGCCGCTCTGGACTTCTCATCGCTGCCCCGACATGACGGCGCGGAGGGAGCCCGTGAGCGATAAGGCGGGCGTGCGTCAGCTGGTGATCATGCCGGCCTACAACGAGGCGGCGAATATTCAGGGGGTGTTGCATCAGCTTCGGGAACGGTTCCCGGAGATGCCGTGTGTGGTCGTCGACGATGGTTCAGTCGACGATACGGCGGAGCGCGCTCGCGCCGCAGGTGCGGAGGTGATCCGCCTGCCGTGCAACCTGGGGTACGGCGGCGCCGTCCAGACCGGATTTCGATACGCGGTGCGTCGGGGATACGATCTGGCCGTGCTGATGGACGCCGACGGGCAGCACGATCCGGATAGCATTCCCGATCTGATGGCACCCTTGCTGGCCGGCGAGGCGGACGTGGTGGTGGGGTCTCGCTTCCTGGGGCGGCACACCTATCCGGTGGACCTGCCCCGGCGGCTGGCCATGCGCTTTTTCAGCTCGGTGGTGCACTTGTTGACCGGTCATCGGATCACGGACCCCACATCCGGGTTTCAGGCGCTCTCCCGGGATGCGCTGCGCTTCTTCGCGTATGACAATTACCCGTCTGACTTTCCGGATGCGGATGCGCTGCTGGCGTTGCTCTACGCTGGCTTCCGGGTGGTGGAGGTGCCGGTGACGATGCACGGCCGGCGGTCGGGCGACTCCATGCACAGCCCATTGCGCGGCGTCTACTACATGCTGCGCATGTCGTTGTCGCTTTTCATCCTGCTCCTGCGGCAGAAGACGCGTGCGCCAGTGCGCCATCCTGAACGGCGTGTGTCCAACGCCGTGGAGATTCCGTGAGGCGACTCACGACGCGAGTTGCAGGCTCCGTGAGTGTGTCTGAGAGCGTGCCTGAAAATTTATCCGTAAGGTGTCTGAGGGGCTCCCTTGGCTACCAGATCCACAGGGGGAGATGTGGAGGGGACCTCCCCTCTCTCTGGTTTGGCCCTTCGCTACCCAAAGGGCCAAACCAGAGGGAGGGGCTCCCCATAGTAGGGGCAACGGCATTTCTCAAACACGCTCTGGGAAATGCAGCTTAAGCCATTGCTGGGATTCAAAGGTGCCGAAGAACTTGGTCCGGACACGGCGTCGCCATGCC